>NZ_JBFBGS010000005.1:0-233754 GCF_040684795.1 Kitasatospora sp. NPDC089797
TCGCGTGGCTTCGCCACCGGCCTGCGGCCGGCCCTTGACCCGGACGGCCTCTTTGCCCCGGACCCCAGGCAGCTATCGGGGGGACGGGGGAGGTGCGCCCTCGAATCTGACGGTCCGCCATCCAGCCTTCCCGGGCGGTGAACCCCGCCCTCATGCTTGACCAAAAACCCTCTTTGGGGTATTCTTGTCTTGTTGGTCGGGGATGGCACCCCGATCGGCGGACCGAGGCCACAGCGCCCGTACCGAACCCCAAGAGGAGCAGCAACATGGCAGGCGAGACCAAGGTGACCCTCATCGGCAACCTCGCGGACAACCCGACCCTCCAGTACACGGACGGCGGCGCGGCGGTGGTCAACATGACCGTCATCGCGAACGAGAAGACGTACGACAGCACGGCCCGCGTCTGGCGGGACGGCGACTCCCTGTCCATGCCGTGCGTCGCCTGGCGCCAGTATGCCGAGCACATCGCGGCGAGCCTGACCAAGGGCACCCGCGTGATCGTCACCGGCACGCTCAAGCAGCGCTCGTACCAGCCCGCAGACGGGCCCCGCCGCATCTACACCGAGCTGCTGATCGACGAAGTCGGCCCGGCTCTGCGCTTCGCTACCGCCGAGGTCACCAAGGCGACCGGCAAGCACCCCGCCACCCAGCAGGCCGCGCCCGCCCAGGGGGCGCCCGCCGCGACGTGGCCGCCCCGCTCCGCCACCCCGCCCGCCGTCAACCCTTGGCCGACCCCGGCCATGGCGGGATGATCGCCCCGAGCCGGGGGCACCGAGCCGCTCGGCCCGCCGAATCCAGGCACCGAGAGGCCCCACCCGTGAGCAGCACCCCGCCCGAGTCCGGGCTGACCGGCACCATCAACACCATCCAGCGCGCCCTGTTCGCCGCCGTCCTCGCCCTCACCGGGCTCGGCGCGGCGTGCGCCATCTACGACCAACTCCTCATCACTGGCTCACTACTGGCCATCGTCGGCGGCCTCCTGTGGCTCCAGACGGTGACCCTGCGCCTTCCGAAGCTCATCAACGCCGCCGCCGAAGCGCACGGCATCCCGCCGATCCTCCCCAGCACCCCAGCCGCCAGGCGCTGAACCCGAGCCGGCCGAGCCACCACGGTCCGGCCGGCCATCCGGAGAACCCTTGATCACCACCTACACCGCAACCCGCCTACTGCTGCGCTACGACGTCGAATACGCGCAGAACGGCCTCACGTACTACACCGTCCGCGCCCCGCACGTCTTCGGCACCGTCACCGTGCACCCCGAGCCCGCGCCAGGCAAACGCGACGACCCCGACGCCTACACCAGCCTTCGCCTCATCTCCGGCCGCTACGACCCGACCGAGAACCCGAGCGGGTACACCGACCGACTCGCGGTCTACAACGCGTGGATCTACGACGGCATCACCCTGCCGCCGCCCGGCTCGACCAGCACCCGCGACCCGTGGGAACGGTTCCACCGCAGCCCCTACGAAGTAGCGACCGAGAGTGCCCGCGCCCGCGCCCGGGACATCGGGGAGAAGCTCATCGCCGAGTACCGCGCCGACCCCCATCGCCACGCCCAACACATCAACTACCTGCGAGCCGCAGCCGACGAGCAGCTCACCAGGGCCGCACGGGAGGCGGACGAGCTTCGCCCCGCCGTCCGCCGCGTGGCCCAGCTCGAAACCCTCCTCACTCGCTGGACTCGACTCCGAGCCCCCCAGGCGAGCCCGACCACCGTGGAAGTCGGCGGATTCCTTGCCGACTGGCTCAGCGGCCAACTCGCCGGACACCAGCCCCTCACCCCCGGCACCCAGGAGTTCTACCGGGCTTGGACCGCCGCCCGTCGACTCGGCGACCCGGCAGCGGTCTTCCAGCCCCGCAGGGTCATCCTGCACACCCCTGCCGCGCTCGCAGCGTTCACCGCCCACCTCACCGAGGCTGCCCGGCAGGCGCCCAGCCCCGCAGCCCGCGCCGACGCCCGCACTCGTCTGCGCCGCATCGCCGCCACCCATCCGGCGCTCACCGTGGACATCCCCGCCCCCGAGGAGGAAAGCCCGCTCGCGGCGTGAGCCCGTGATCACCACCACCGGATCGGGCCCGGTGGTGGTCGCCGCCGGGGGCGGCGGGATTCGGGCGCGCCTTCGGCGCGGCTGCCTTTTCTGGTCCGGGCGCCCCGCTGCGCGGTTCCCCCGGCCCCCCTTCGCGGCCCAGTATCCGGAGCCGGCCGCCCGCCTCAAGGGCGCTTCGCGTGGCTTCGCCACCGGCCTGCGGCCGGCCCTTGACCCGGACGGCCTCTTTGCCCCGGACCCCAGGCAGCTATCGGGGGGACGGGGGAGGTGTGCCCTCGAATCTGACGGTCCGTCACCCAGCCTTCCCGGGCGGTGAACCCCGCCCTCATGCTTGACCAAAAACCCTCTTTGAGGTATTCTTGTCTTATTGGTCGGGGAGGGCAACCCCGGCCGACGCCCACGAACCGAACCCGTGTGAGGGGACCTCGTACATGACCATCTCCCTGGCCAAGACCTCTACCCGTAACGCCAGTCTGCGCGAGATCGTGGACATCCTGCGGGAGCAGCAGCCCCGCAAGGCCGACATCATCACCCCGGCGCAGAGCATCCGGGCCGAAGGCGGTCGACTGATCGTCAACGGCGCGGACTACGACTACGACATCACCCCGGACGGCGTCACCCGCAAGGCCGCCGAACTCCGCCTCACCGGCGTCGCCGAGTCGGGGCTGGCCGAGAAGCTGGGCATCCCGGTCGGCTACCTGCGCAAGACCCGGGTCGAGGCCCCGGAGCTGTGGGATCAGAACGTCAACGGCTGGCTCACGCACGAGAGCCGCGAGGCCAAGAGCTACATGATCCGTACGCTCCGGCCCGGCCAGGGGGAGGACACCGGTACGGCCCGCGCGTTCCTGAGTGCGAGCTACCGGATCATCGACAACCTGGACATCTTGACCGCCGCGCTCCGGGGCGTCTACGACGCGGGTGTTCAGGTTCGCCTGGACAGCTGCGACCTCACCGACCAGAAGATGTACATCCGGGTTGTCGCCGACGAAGTCCGCGCCTATGCACCGGAGTTGCTGCGCAACTACCGCTCCCCGTTCACCGAGGCGCGCGGCAGCGACAACCCGACCGTCTTCGCCGGGTTCGAGATCAGCAACAGCGAGACCGGGTGCGGCGCGTTCACGATCGTGCCCCGGCTGGTCGTCCAGGTCTGCGACAACGGCATGACCATCACCAAGGACGCCATGAAGTCCGTGCACATCGGCGGGCGCCAGGCGGACGGCGTGATCCAGTGGAGCGGCAACACCCAGGACCGCACCCTCGACCTAGTCACCTCCCAGACCGCCGACGCCGTCCGAACCTTCCTCGACCATGACTACATCCTCCGGCAGATCCGTGACATCGAGGACAAGGCCGGAGCCCGCATCACGGACCCCGAGAAGGCGATCACCACCGTCAGCCAGCGCCTGCGCTTCTCCGAGGCGGTTCGGGCCGACGTGTTCTCCCACTTCATCCGGGGCGCCGACCTGTCCGCCGGTGGCGTCATGCACGCCGTGACCTCCGTCGCCCAGACCCTGCCCGACGCCGACGAGGCCCACGAACTCGAATCGCTCGGCATCCGCGCCATGGAGCTGGCCGCCTCGCTGTGATCGCCCCGCCGCCCGACCCGAAAGGGCCGGGCGGCCCGTCACAGACCGCCAGCCGCAGCCCAGCGCGCCCGAGGGAGACCCCGCCATGAACACCACCGCCGACCGCCTGCGCGATCTGGTCGCCGAGGTCACCACCTTCGAAGAGGAGTGGGAGGAGAAGCTGCGCGCAGCCCTCCCGACCTACGACCCGTTCCGCGACGGATTCCCCGTCGACCCGAGCGACGAAGTCCGCTACTTCGAGCTGTGCGGCGACCGCGCCGCCGAGGCCCGTGACCAGCTGTACCGGACGACCATCGGCATCGAGAAGGTCATCAGCGAGCTGACGGCCACCGAGCCCGAGCCCGAGGCCGACCAGCCCGGTTAACCGGGCCTACCGCCGCCCAGCGTGACGCTGGGCGGCCCTCCGGCCGGGAGCGCCGAGGAGCGGGGATCGACCCCGCACCTCGGCCGAACCCCTCCCGCCGCTTTCCCGCCGCAGTACCAAGCGCCGCACCGCCCGCCGGCCCCTGCCGCCCGTGGCCAGCCGGGCCCCGGCCGGGGGCGCCGAGCTGCGGGGATCGACCCCGCACCTCGGCCCAACCCCGCGCGGCGCCTCCTGCTGCCCACCTTTACCTTTCGCACCACCAGGAGAACGACGTGCCAACCCTGCCCCACACCGGGCTCCAGACCCCTGACCAGCCCCGCTACGAGGTAACCGCCTGCCGCGAGTTGATACTCCTCCGCGGAACGCCGTTCCTGGCCACCATCAGCCACGGTCACCGCCATATCGGAACCGCCCAGAGCTACGGTGACGGCGCCCCCACGGAGTTTGTGCCGCACGGCGACTTCGCCACGGCGGACTTCGCGAGCTTCGCCGACGCCTGCCGCCTCGACGACAACCCCGTCAGCTTGTCGCTGCTGCTCGACCTGCTGATCGAGGAGTACAACGTCGCCCGCTCCCTCCGGGCCCAACTGCGCAACGGCCGCACGATGCTGCGCGAGGTCACCGCGGACGGCACCCGCATCACCGGCACCGCCGCGATACCTGACAGCGCCGCCGGCCGAAAGCGGCTGCGCGAAGCCCTCGGCCAACCGCTGGCCCCCGGCGCCGTCACCGAGTTCTGGAACGGCAGCATCTGGGAGCCCCTGACAGGCGCCTCCGAGTCCTGAGCCCACTCCGGGCTTGGCACGGCAACCTCCCGCCGTGCCGAGCCCGGCCAGCCCCAAGCCCCCAACTGCCCAGGAGACCAGCAGCATGCCGAAGTACATCATTCCCGTCGACGTCATCACCGTGCACGTGGTGCCCGTCCTCGCGTCCACCCCCGAAGCTGCTCAGGCTGAGGCCGAGCGCATCGTCACGGGCGACTGGGAGACCTGGTTCGACCACGCCGAGCCCGTGGTGGTCGGGGACGCCCACACAGAAGCCGAGTGGGACGCCGAGTAGGAGAGCATCAGCCGCACCGGCACCAGCGGTCAGCCCAGCCCCTTCTCGGCCAGCCGGCCGAAGGACACCGGCCCCGCGGCCAAGCCCCGCGCGCCCCGCACCGATCACCACGCGGACGGCACCGAGTGCCCGCCCACCCACAAGCACACCAGCGCGGGCAAGCCGCTCACCGAGGGGTGCCCCGGGCGGGCGTACTCCAGCGCCAGGTGCACGTGCGGCTGGACCACACGCAGCACGGTCAAGGGCTACGTCGACGAATCCCGAAAGCAGCACCTCAGCCAGCACCGCTGACACCAGGCACACCCGGCTGATCAACCGTCGCGGCCCGGAGGGCAACCGGGCCGCGACGACCTCCCACGAACCCGGAAGACCAGTACCACGTGACCACGACCCGTCCCACGGCGCCCTCCAGCGCCGTGCCCGCCAAGCGTCCACCCACCCGGCTCCAACTCCCGCGCGACGGCGACGCGCTCACCGCGGACATCGTCGTCGGCGTCCTCGGAGTCGCCGCGTTCGCGGTCAGCTTCAAGCACGTCGTCCAGACCGCCGCGGCCGCCGGCCAGACCGGATGGGTGGCCTACGCCATCGCCGTCTCCGTCGAACTGATGGCCCTGGGCTCCGTCTCCGAACTCCGCCGCCGCAAGCGCCACGGACACCCCGCCCGCTGGCCCCGCGCCGTCCTGGTCCTCGGCGTCGTGATGAGCCTCGCCGCCAACCTAGCCGTCGCCCAGCCCACCCCCTGGGGGTACGTGATGGCCGCTTGGCCCGCCGTCGCGTTCCTGGCCGCCGCCGGAATCATCGAGTCTCGCTCCTCGGCCCGGCCGGCTCCAGAGGCGTCACCCTTCGCAACCAGCGGCCCGCCCGTCGACCCCGCCGAAGAGACCGGCGCCGACGAGAGCCCCGAGGCCGCCGGGCAGCGGTCTGGCCCAGCGCCGGCCGACGAGCCCCAGCAGCCGGAGGCGGCCGAACCGGAGGTCGAGGACGAGCCCGCCGAGGACGAGCAGACCAACCCGGAGCAGCCGCTCCGGCAGCGCCCGAGTCGGCTGCACGTCATGACCCAGCTGCTCGCCGCGATGACGGCCGACCCGGACTGGAAGCCCGACTACGACGAGTTGATCCGTACGACCGGCTGGGGCCGGTCGTGGTGCGAGAAGCGTGTGGGCGAAGCCCGCACGCTCCACCGAGGCCGTACGGAACCCGCCGCCCCCGAAGAGGCCGCCGCCCGCACGGGCGAGCCGCAGCCCCTCCACCCGGTCCGTACGCCCCGCGACGCCGACGACCAGCCCGTACCCCCCACCTCCCAGCCCGCACCGAACCCGTACAAGGAACCCGCCCGTGAGCACCACCCTCCACATACCGCCGCGGCTGCGTGACGCCGACGCGTACGTGCTGAACAACAGTGCGGGCAAGGACAGCGCCGTGATGCTCCACCTGTGGGCGATCACCGCCACCGAGGAGATGTTGGAGCGCACCGTCGTGCTCCACCTCGACCTCGGCGACGCCGAGTGGGACGGAGTGCCAGCCCTCGCCAGCGAGCAGGCCGCCGCGTACGGACTGCCCTTCGAGGTCCGCCGCCGTGAACGCGGCGGCCTGCTCGACCTCGTCCGGGCCCGCGGCCGTTGGCCTGGGCCCGGCACCCCTTTCTGCCGCAGTTACCTCAAACGGGACGTGGCCAGGAAGTTCTACACCGAGCTGACCACCCGACTCGGTATCACCGGCCGACCCGCGCACATCGTCACCGAACTCGGCTTACGCGCCGACGAGAGCGCCGTCCGGGCCCGCCGCCCCGCCATCGCCCTGGACCGGGCGGCCAGCTCCGGACGACGCCAGATCACCACATGGCTGCCCATCCACCAGCTCAGCACCGACACCGTGTGGAAGACCGTACGGGCCAGCGGCATCCCGCCCCACCCCGTCTACCAGCACCTGCCCCGTCTGAGCTGCCGCCTGTGCCCGTTCGCCGGACGCGCCCACCTCATCACGGCCGCACGGATGGCACCCGACACCGCACTCGACTATGCCCTGGTCGAGGACGAGATCCGCCAGCCCTTCCGCCGTGACCTCTCCATGGCCGAGATCATCGACGCCGCCGAGCGTACGGACGACGACCCCGTACGGGCCCTGCGCCCCTGCGGGACGCCAACCCGTACGCTCCGGCGCCGTGCGGAGGGCTGCGCCGCATGACCCGCACGACACCCCCGTAGAAGCCGAGTTCCCCGTCGTACTGAGCCACAGGATGGACCAGGACGGTGCGAAGCACGGCGACTGTTACCCGGAGACGCCGTTGTCCTGGGCAATCCGGTAGTTGCGGCATGCTGGCAGTCACCGTCTCGCGGAGTGACCGGGGCGCCGGTTCCGCTGTCGCCTGCTGTTCGTGAGCCACTCAGACCAGTGCTGACGTGCCGAAACAGGGGTGGTTCGGTGGAGTGGTGCTGGAGGATCCGTTTCCGACTGCCGACACCCAGGAAGGGTCGCCCGCCGGCTGAGTCGTGGAGCGGCTGGGTCTTCGACATGCATCGTCAATTTGCGAGGAGGTGTGATGAGACGTCCGGTCTTCAGGTGTGCGGCGGTGATGGTCTCGGCTGTGCTCGCGGCGCCGGTTCCCGCGTACGGGCAGACCAGGGCTGCGGTGCACGGGAAGCAGGTGTTCCTCGATTCCGGAAGTTGGGTTCCGCCGGAGGGGGTCACCCGTGTGACCCTGTTCATCTGGGGGCCCGGCAGCGAGGGCGCGGGTGGTGGTGGCGGTGGTGGCGGCGGCGGTGGTCAGGCCAAACCCAACACCAGTCTCGGCGGCACCTCCACCGGCGGCGGCGGTGGTGGTTCCGGCGGCGGTGGCGGCGGTGGTGGCGGCGGCGCGTTCATGAAGTGCACGCTGGACCTGGAACCCGTGAAACTGGGGTTCGGGCAGGCCTACCAGATCACCCTCGGAAACCCCGGGGCGTCTGAACCCCGTGGAGGGAGCCCCGGCAAGGGCGGGGCGGCCGGATTCGTGGTGGGCAAGTCGCCCGGCGGCTCCGGAACGGCGGGTACAGGCGGCCAGCAGGCTACCGCGCGGGCCTCTGCCGCGTTCCGCAGACCGGATTTCACCGAGGCCCCGATCGTCAGTGTCCATGGCGGCTACGCCGGGAAGGGCGGCGGGGCGGGTAACGGCAGTAGGGGCGGCTCTAAGGATGCCCCTCCCGGGGGTGCCGCAGGAGCGGCAGGTGCTGCAGGGGCG
Organism: Kitasatospora sp. NPDC089797; assembly: GCF_040684795.1. Lineage (NCBI taxonomy): Bacteria > Bacillati > Actinomycetota > Actinomycetes > Kitasatosporales > Streptomycetaceae > Kitasatospora > Kitasatospora sp. NPDC089797. The sequence goes on from NZ_JBFBGS010000005.1 coordinate 8,275, forward strand.
GGAGGCCGACAGGGATTGATCGTCGATCCGACGCTTGCCGTGTGCGATGGTCCCGTCACCGGTAACGGGGGTGCAGCCGGAGGGGTGGGGCTGATGGGAGGTCCTGGTGGGAGCTCGGGGATCGGAGGAGGGGGCAACTCCGGCGGTCTGGGCGGAGGCGGAGGCAAACCTGGCGTGAACACCATCACCCTGCCGGACGGCACCAGCTACACCCTTCCCGACGGTCCGGCCACCGGCGGCCGGGGCGGGAACGGCGGTTCCGGGGGCCGCGGTGGTTATGAAGGCCATCGGGGCCACAACGGGGAGCCGGGAAGCAGGGGAGGGTTGGGCGGACTGGGCGCGATCGTCCTCGCCTGGTGAACAGCCGTCAGGGGCGCCGCGATCCGGCGGACCGCGGCGCCCCTGCCTACAACCACCCTGAAGCGATGCCCCTGGGGCACGGAGCAGAGCCCGGTGCAGTGTCCGCACGGTGTTCACCGGGCACTGCGTCGAAGCCCAGCTGGGGCTCCGCACGGCTCCCACCAGACTCGCCGTCACCGACGAGACCGGCATCACCGGGGTTGAGGTCATCCGCGCACCTGTAGCTATTCGGCCATCGGGATGGCGTCGCATCAGCACCGGCCGGAGTCCGCGATAAGGAACGCACCGCGTTCGGCTCCTGGCGAGAACGACTCCACCACTAGGTCGACCCGGGAGCCCGGCGCGCGGTGACTCTCGCGGCGGTGAGCCCGGATGAAAGACGGGGGCCAGCAGCACGGCCGAAACCGTGCCGATCTCGCGAATCGGCTGGGCAAGCTGCCTGGCCCCCTCCCACGAAGACCGATCCCGAAAGATCGCTACCTCGCGCAGGTAGATTAGTTCATGCCGGAGCGGGGAGGCCGACCACTCCCACCGGCCTCACCCGAAGGAGACCCAGCTGATGGCCCCCGCACCGACGCTCGCCGAGCGGTTGGCCGCCGCTCCGTCCGACAGCCTCAGCGTCGCCGACATCGCCAGCGCGACCGGCCTTACCGAGAAGACCGTCCGCCGCCTCACCAAGGACCCGCAGTGGCCGGCTAGCTCCGTGCCAGAGGACGCGGGGGAGCAGCGGTTCGCACGCACCGCCTGCGTCCAGTGGATGCGCGACCACCAGGCCGCTCGCGTCGATGTCACCGAGCTGCCGGGGGCGGACAGCGACCGGGTCACCATCACCGACATCGCGCACCGGACCGGCATCGGTCGCGGCTCGATCAGCCCACTGCCCGCGAAATACAAGGACAGCAACGACCCGTTCCCGGAGGCCGACGTCCTCGGCACGTACACCTGGGGCGAGGTCAAGACCTGGCTCAGCCGGCGCCACCACCGCAGCGGCCCCCGCGGTGCGGTCGAACCCCCGGCCCCGGTGAAGCAGCCGACCACCACGCCGACGTCGGACGTGCTCACCACCACCGCCATCGAGCGGCTCACCGGCCGGGGCAAGGAAGCCGTCAAGACCTTGGTCCGCCGCCCGGAGATCGCCGATCTCAGCAGCGGTAAGGTCGGCCGTTCGCGAGTGTGGCCTGCCGCCGCCCTGCTGCCGGTGCTTTGGCGACTCGGCTACCTGCCCGAGTCCGGCCCGCTCTCCCCGGAGCAGACCGCCGTCCTCGTCGAACTCGGCTACCTCCCCGCGAAGGGAAGGCCGACCCCCGAGCAGGCGGCCGTGCTGCTCGAATTCGGCTACGACCCCGCGGGCAGCGTCGAGCACCGGGCCTGGCTGGTCGGACCGGTCCGTTCGGCGACCGAGCTGGCCGCCCACTACGGCGTCACGCTCAGCGCGGTCAGCCGACGCCTCAGTCGCGCCCGGGATGCTGGCGAACTCGTTCCGACCCCGATCGAAACCGAGGACGGCACACGCTACGACCCCAAGGAGTTCGACACTTTCTGGCGCCGGTAGCCCCAGCCCCGACACGACGACGGCCCTGCCGACCACTACTTGGTCGGCAGGGCCGTCGTCGTTCTTCACCCCAGGCGCCGCCCACCAGCGCCCGGCCCTCCGACTCACCCCGGCACCGCTGCGCCGACCACGATGGCGCCGGAGCCGGGCGCTGCGCCCGCCGGGCCTGCTTCCACCGCAACTACCGCAGGCGCCGCGCCCGTCCCACGCCCGCCGTCCCGCGGCGCGGCCGCGTCGGCCGCGCCCGCGAGGATCGCCCGGACCTCCGTCAGCGCCAGCCCCGTCAGCACCGCGATCTGATCACGCGGCTCACCCAGATCGTGGAGCAGCGCCACCGCCTCCCGCGCCCGCCGCTCCGGCTCCACCGCCGCCCTCTCCGCATGCGCGACGATCTTCGCCGCCCGCGCGCTCGCACTCGTCCGCAACTGCTCCGCCTTCCCCGTCTGCTCGTAGAAGTCGGCCAACGCCGACTCCACCTGCCGCTCGCGCCGGAGACGCTCCGCGTCCCGCTCTGCCTTCGCCTGCTGCGCCGCTCGAACCGCACTGGCCCGCGACGCCGAAATTCGTCCGCTCATGCCGGAACCATAACCGCAAAATCCCAGGTGGCAAACCCCGAAGATTCCCTCTCGATAAACGCTGATAAACATCGAGAGGTCTCGATAGAAAAACCGAAGCGAGAATCTCCAAGGCAGTCATGTAGTGCTCCTGAGCTGGCAATATGCCACCCCGGCCAAGCCATCCAGACACCTCTTGCAGATATTCTGAGCATGGTCCGCTGCGCGGGGCTAAAGTACTCGTATGGCATTTGATGAGGCAGGTGAATCGGCGGCTCGAATAGCCGTCGCACCTACCCTCATCCAGGTTCCGGAAAGCTGGGGGTGGTCGCGTTGATGACCATCCACAAGCTCACCGCCGGCAACGGCTACACCTACCTGACGCGCCAGGTCGCGGGCGGCGACGTACAGCGTCAGCGGGGTCAGTCCGCCGAGGAGTACTACACCCAGAAGGGCAACCCGGCGGGCGTCTGGCTCGGCCGCGGCGCACCCCTGCTCGAACTCGACGGGACCACCGTCACCGAGCAGCAGATGAAGCACCTGTTCGGCCTCGGCCAGCACCCCGACGCCCAGCGCATCATCGACGAGCACCTGGCCGCCAACGTGCGCGCCGACATGGACGACGAGCAGCTTCGCGCCGTCCGCGCCGCAGCGATCAAGGCCGCGACCCTCGGCCGCAAGTACCCCGAGTACGAGCCCCTCGACCCGTTCGCCGAGCGCGTCGAGCGGCGTCTGGCCGTCATCGAGAAGGAGATCCGGCGGGCGCCCACGAGCGCCGAGATCAAGAAGGTCCAGCACGAGGAGTCCCGCCGCCAGCGCGCCGCCGTCGCCGGATTCGACCTGGTCTTCGCCCCGGTGAAGTCCGCCGCGGTCCTGTGGGCACTGGACGAGCGACCCGAGGTCCGCGCCGCCGTCCGCGCGGCCCACGAGGCCGCCCGCGACGCAGCGCTGGAGCTGCTGGAGGAGCACGCCGCGTACACCCGCACCGGCAGCACTGGCCAGGCCCAGATCGATACCAAGGGCCTGGTTGCCGTCGCCTTCGACCACTACGACTCCCGGGCCGGCGACCCCAACCTGCACACGCACCTTGTCGTCGCCAACAAGATCCAGGGCGTCGACGGGAAGTGGCGTTCGCTCGACGCCCGCGGCCTGCTGGCGATGACCGTGGCCACCTCCGAGTTCTACAACTCGCGGTTCGAGACGGAGCTGACCGCTCGGCTCGGCGTCACCTTCGAGGCCCGCGAGGACTCCGCCACCAAGCGCCAGCCGGTGCGCGAGATCGTCGGCGTCCCCGTCGAGGCGATCACCCACTTCTCCTCCCGCCGGACCGAGATCGAAGCCCGCTACGAGCAACTCCTTCGGGAGTACCGGCGCGAGCACGGGCACGACCCCTCCCGCGGCATGACCCACCAGCTCGCCCGCCAGGCGAACCTGGACACCCGCGAGGGCAAGAAGGCCGCCCGCTCCCTCGAAGAGATGCGCGCCGACTGGACCCACACCGTTACCACCGCCCATGGCCAGGACATCGTCCACCGCGTGATGGCGGCCGTCCCCGCGCCTGAAAGCACCCCGGCCACCACCCAGCAGGAGGAGCCGAAGCCGGTCGAGATCCCCACTCTCGCCGCCGCCGTGATCTCCGCTGTCGGTGAGGAACGCGCGGTGTGGACGGTGTGGAACCTGCGCGCCCACGCCGAGCGCCTGGCCCGCTCCGAGCACCCCACCACCAGCACCGCCGAGCACCGGCAGCTGGTCGAGGCGATCGTCACCGAGGCCGTCTCCCCGGGGCACAGCGTCCGCGTCGACGCCCCTGCCCTGCTCACCGAGCCCGAGGAACTGCGCCGCGCCAACGGCGACTCCGTGTTCGTCCAGCACGCTTCCACCCGCTACACCAGCACCGCGATCCTGGACGCCGAGCGCCGCCTGGTCACCGCCGCCCTCACCCCCGTCACCGAGGGCCCGAACCCGGCCTTCGTCGGCGCCGCCCTCGACGGCTTCGAGGCCCGAAACCGTGCACTCGACGAGGGCCAGCGCGCCCTCGTCACCGCGTTCGTCACGGACCCCCGGCTGGTCTCCCTCGGCCTCGGCCCGGCCGGCTCCGGCAAGACCACCGCAATGCAGGCGTACGTCCACGTCGCCAACCAGGCCGGCCAGCGCGTCGTCCCGCTCGCCACCTCCGCGGCCTCCGCCGCCGTCCTCGCCAAGGACCTCAAGCAGCCCGCCGAGAACCTCCACAAGTTCCTCTGGGAGTACACCGGCGGCACGTACATGGGCGAGCTGCTCAGCGGCCGGAACGTGCCCAAGAGCCGGGCTGGCTTCGTCCTGAACCCGGGCGATGTCGTCCTGGTGGACGAGGCCGGGATGGCGGGCACCCTCAACCTGGACAACCTCGTCAAGATCGCCGCCCAGCGCGGCGCGACCGTGCGCCTGCTCGGCGACTACCGCCAGCTCAGCAGCGTCGAAGCGGGCGGCGCGCTGCGGCTCATCGCCGCCGAGGCCGGCGCCGTCGAGCTCACCACGCTCCACCGGTTCAGCGACAAGGCTGAAGCCGCGGCCACCCTCAAGATCCGCACCGGCGACACCGCCGCGCTGGACTTCTACTTCAACAACCAGCGGGTGGTCAGCGGCTCGCGCACCGCGATGGTCGAAGCCGCCTACGAGGGCTGGAAGACCGACATGCTCGCGGGCCGCACCACCCTGATCAGCGCCCGCACCGGCACAGACGTCACCGCCCTGTCTGCCCGCGCCCGCGAGGACCGCGTGGCCGCCGGCCAGGTCGAGGCAGACGGCGTCCTGCTGCGCGACGGCAATCGCGCGGGACGCGGCGACTGGATCGTCACCCGCAAGAACGACCGCAAGCTCACCACCAACCGGGGCCGCGACTTCCTCAAGAACGGCGATGCCTGGGAGATCCTCAAGCGCCACGAGGACGGCTCCCTCAAGGTCCGCCACATGGAGCACCGCGGACGCCTCACCCTGCCCGCCGAGTACGTCGCCGCCAACGTCCAGCTGCTCTACGCCTCCACCATCACCCGCTCCCAGGGCGGCACCGTCGACACCGCCCACCCCCTGGTCACCGACGACACCACCCGCGAGGAGCTGTACGTCCAGCTCACCCGCGCCCGCCACACCACCACCCTGTACACCGCCACCCACGAACTCCTCCCCTTCGACACCGACGAGCAGCTCGACCAGCCGAAGAACGACCCCGACTCCTTCGCCGCCCGCGAAGTGCTGGAGCGCGTTCTGAGCCGCGAGGGCGCCCAGCTCTCCGCCACCGACACCATCCGCAGCGCCCAGGAGGACACCGTCTCCCTGGCCACGCTCGCGCCCCGCCACCAGCACGCCGTCGAGACCCTGACCACCCCCTACTACCACCAGCTGATCCACCGACTCCTCGGCCCCGCCCTCGCCGAGCAGATCACCGACGACCCCGCCTTCACCGCCGTCGCCCGCGCCCTGCGCACCGCCGAAGCCGCCGGCTGGCAGCCCGAGCGCCTGCTCGCCGCCGCCACCTGGCGCGGCGACCTCAACCCCGCCGACTCCCCGGCCCAGGCCCTCGCCTGGCGCCTGAACACCATCACCGAAGACCGCCCCGCCCCCGCCCACCTCAACGCACCCACCACCGCCGACACCACCCGTTACGCCGCCCTGGTCTCGCAGCTCACCAACCTGCCCGCCCACCGATTCGACCCCGAGACCGCGACCACCGAACCGGCCGCCCTGCACATCGCACCCGCCGCCGCCCAGGCCCCCGACGCGCACCCGCACGTCTCCACCGACACCCTCAACCGCTACGCCACCGCCACCGCCGCCGTCACCGCACTCAGCACCACCACCGACAAGGTCACCGCCCACCCGCAGTGGCCCCACCTCGCCGGAGCCCTGGCCGCCGCCGAACGCACCGGCCGCGACACCACCACCCTGCTCACCACCGCCGCCACCCACACCACCAGCACGAGCGACCCGGTGACCGCCCTGACCCGCGCCGCCCGCACCACCCTGGCCGAAGACGGCATCCCCGAGCACCACCAGCAGGCCCCCGAAGCCCTCCGCCACCAGGCCCTCGCCGCCACCGTCCTCGGAGACGAGCACGCCACCCGCGCCCTGGGCGAGAACACCTGGCCCGCCCTCACCGCCGCTCTGCGCCGCGCCGAGACCGCCGGCCACGAACCCGCCACCCTGCTGCGCCAGGTCGCCGAGAGCCGCCCACTCACCGGCGCCGACAGCCTCAGCCAGGTCCTGGCCTGGCGCATCGGCCGTTCCCTTGCCGCGCAGGCTCCAGTGCCCGCCAACCAGCAGGGCGACCGCGCCGAAGCGGAGCTGTGGCGCGCCCTCGCCTGGACCCTCAAGGCCATCGAGAACACCGGCACCACCGCGGAGACCGCCCTCTCCGAGGTGACCGGCCGCACCGCGCTGCCCGAACTGCTCCAGCACGCCCAGCAGCAGGCCCTCGCCCACACCCGCGCCGCCTCCGGCCGCGCCGACCTCCCGGCCTGGATCAGCCCGGTGCCGCGCTCCTCCACGGCCAACCCCGTCCACCACGAGTACCTCACCGACAGCGCCGCCCTCGTCGCCAACCGGCTCTCGGTGCTCGCCGACCGCACCGCGGAGAACCGTCCGGAGTGGAGCCGCACCCTCGGTGAAGCCCCGACCGACCCCACCCGGCGCGCCCAGTGGCAGCAGCAGCTCGCCCTCGTCGCCGCCTACCGTGACCAGTACCGGGTCACCGACGACAACGCTGCCCAGCCCGCCGGCCCCTACATCGAGGAAGGCCGCACCGGCCACGACGCCTACTGGCAGGCCACCGCCGCAGCGATGGCCGCCCGACGCATCACCGCCGCACCGGCGAGCGCTGAGTCCACCCCCGCGACCACCGACCAGCAGGCCCTCCGCCAGCTCGTCACCGACGTCTACCGCGCCCTGCCCGAGGCGGACCAGGCCGAGATCCTGCGCACCGTCGCGACCCGCACCGGCGCCACCTGGCTCGCCAGCCTCTCGCGCCTGGACGACGCCGCCCTCACCCAGCAGACCGTCGCCGAGCAGGTCACGACCGTGCTCGCCGAGCGCCGCCAGCTCACCGCAGAGGCCCTCCGGCCCGAGCAGCCGCAGGCGGAGGAACGGCGTCAGCCGACCCTCGCCGAACGCCGCCGAGCCGGCCGCCAGGCCGAGCGCCAGGCCCACCGCGAGGGGCTCCAGCAGCGTGGCGGACAGCCCACCCGGACTGCCCGGCCTGTGCCGGGCCGCCAGGCCGACGTCGAACACCGCCAGGTTCAGGCCCCTGCTCAGCGCCCCGCCGCCGCTCCGCAGCCGCAGGTCCAGCAGCCGCCGCAGGCTCGCCAGGACCAGCGCGGTCCGCGCATCCGCTGACGATCACGATGCTTCGAGGCCGAGGCACCCAGCCCCGGCCCCGGGGCCAGACCTCAAACTCCGGGCGCTGGTCGGGCGTGCGGGTGGCGGTCATCGCGGCCGAGCTGGGTTGTCACGCCAAAACGGTGCGGTGGTGGTTGCACCGCTTCAACGCGCTCGGGCTGGACGGCTCGGCGTCGGCCTGCCCCCGGTGATCCTGCCGGAGTACCCATGCTCAGGTGGGGCCAGGCGCGCTGGCCGGGGTGGGGGAACCTGCGAGGTACGGCTGGCCGGCGTGCTGTTGGCGTTGTGCCCAGCGGACGGCGAGGGGCTCGGCCAGGCCTGCGAGGACGAAGAGTGCGCCCGCAACGAACCAGCCGGGGCGTCCCCAGGTGATGCACAGGGAGATGAGCAGGGCGGGGCCCACGGCTTCGGAGAGTCCGGCGCCGAGGCCGAAGACACCGAGGTACTGGCCGGTGGCGTGGGAGGGGGCGAGGGCGAAGGAGATCTCGAAGCCCGCGGCGGAGTGCCACAGCTCGCCGATGGTGTGAACGGCGACTCCTGCCAGCATGAGCGTTACGGCGGCCCATGTCGGTATGCCGGCGGACAGCGAGATCAGTGTGCAGGCGATGAGGAAGGCGAAGCCGGCGCGGCGGTAGGCGGTGGCGCCAGCCGTGGGTGTGTTGATGCTGCGGCTGGCCCGGATCTGGCAGAGGACGACGAGGGAGGTGTTCAGGAGCATAGTTCCCGAGATGAGCCAGTGGGGGGTGGTGGTCTCGGAGACCAGCCACAGGGGCACGGCGACGGTGAGCACCTTGAACTGGATGGCCATGATGCCGTCCAGGGCGGTGAGGAGAAGATAGGGCCGGTCTCTCAGGGCGATCCAGCGCGGGCCGCTGGTGTGCGGTACGGGCTCGACCGGCCGGAGGCCGAGCAGGATCGCGGCGGAAGCGGCGAACGCCACCGCGTTGCCCACGACCATGAGCTGGTACGCACCGGCGGTGCCGACCTGGACGGTCCAGCCCGCCAGCACGGCCCCTAGGGAGATGCCGATGTTGGTCACGGCGCGGAGATAGGCGCGGAACTCCTGTGGTCGTTCACCTCCGTGGTGGCGTATGAGCGGGCTGCGCGCGGCCAGACCGGCTCCCTTCGCGCCGGTGGCCGCGCAGACCGTGGCCACGAAGAGCCAGAAGCTGTGCGCGAACAGGAACCCGGCCGTCGCGAGTGCCTGGACGACGAGCGTGGTGAAATACACGCCGCGCGCCCCGAGCCGGTCCGCGAGGTGGCCCACCGCGATGCCGGCGGCGAGGGAGGCGGCTCCGGCGATGCCGAGTCCCAGACCGACCTGGGCCACCGGGAGGTGGACGGCCTCGGTGAAGTAGAGCACGCCCACGGTCAGGTAGAGGCCGCTGCCGACGGTGTAGACGAAGTTCGAAGCGGCGATGATCCGTTGCGGTCCGGTGGCCGGCAGCAGGTGGGACATGGTGTGCTCCGCATCCCGGGCAGGTTGTAGGGGGTGATCGAGTTCATTGGACATTACAAGCAGCAGCATGCCGCTCGCAGGGGAATGGCGGAAACGGGCGTGAATCCGTGCGTCCGCGACTCAGTCGAACAGCGTCCAGCTGATGAGGCAGGCGTTCAGTCCGATCACCAGCGCCGTGATGACGAGGGCCGCCACCGTGGTCGACGGCCGGTTCACCAGTCCGCCCATGACCTTCCGGTCGCGGGTCAGCAGAATCAGCGGCACGAGGGCGAACGGGATGCCCAAGGAGAGCACGGCCTGCGACCACACCAGGGCCGCAGTGGCGTCCATGCCGGCGAACAGGACGATCATGCTCGGCAGCAGCGTGATCGCACGGCGCGCGGCGAGCGGCACGGAGCGGCCGAGGAAGCCCGACATGATCACCTGGCCGGCGTAGGTGCCGACGGACGAGGACGCGAACCCGGAGGCGAGAAGCGCGATGGCGAAGGCGAGTCCCGCACCCGGGCCGAGTATGTCGGTGAGGCCGGCGTGCACGTCCTCGATGCTCTGCGCGGGACGGTCCGACGGGTAGAAGAGCCGGGCGGCGACGACGAGCATCGCGGCATTGGCCACGCCTGCCAGGCCCAGGCCCACGAGCACGTCGAGCCGCATCGCTTTCAGCAGCCGCAGGCGTCCGGGGGCTGGCAGACCCTCGCCCGAGGCGCCAGTGCGCGCACTGGTGAGACTGGAGTGCAGGTAGATGACGTGCGGCATCACGGTCGCGCCGAGTATCCCTGCGGCCAGCAGCACGCTCTGCGGTCCGGAGAATGCGGGCACGGTGCCGCTGGCGATTCCCTTCAGGTCGATGCCGGCCAGCGCGGCGTCCAGGAGGAATCCCGCGATGATCACGGCGAGCAGACCGGCCGTCACGATCTCGAAGCGGCTGTGGCCGCGCGATTCGAGACCCAGCAGCGCGAAGGCGACGACGCCGGTGACGAGTCCGCCGACCGGCAGGGGCAGCCCGAATAGCAGATTGAGGGCGATCGCGCCGCCCACCACCTCGGCGAGGTCGGTGGCGATCGCGACTGCCTCGGCCTGGAGCCACAGTAGGAGCACCACCGGTCGGGAGAAGCGGCGGCGGCACAGTTGGGGAAGGTCGAGCCCGGTGGCCAGGCCGAGTTTGGCGGACAGCATCTGTACGGGGAGGGCCATCAAGTTGGCCGCGATGACGACCCACAGCAGCAGGTACCCGAACTGGGAGCCCGCCGCGGAGTTGGTGGCGAAGTTCCCCGGATCTACGTAGGCGATGGCCGCCACGAACGCGGGCCCGTACATCCGGGTCCGCCGAAGTGCCGGCTGACGGGAAGGGGCGATGGTCGCCGTCACAGGTGGTTCACCTCAGTCGGAGTGGTGGGAGCCGGGGTGCGACGCCGCCGGCGGCCCCCATATCGTCAGCTCTCTAGATACCTGGCCGGGGATCCGCCGGCGGGGCCGTGGCCACGACGGGTGCCGCAGACGTCGACGGCGACAGCGCGGTCCCGGGCGCGCCGTGCCGCCGGACGCCGAGGTTCTCTCATCCGCTTCCAGCGCGGTGGTGCCCGCCCTGCGACTGGACGGACACCACCGCCGCCTGGCGGTGGGTCAGCGCTCCACGTGGTTACTGAGCTCCAACAGGTTGCCGTCCGGGTCGCGGACGTACACGCTGTTGAGCGGCCCCAGCACACCCACCCGCTCCACGGGGCCGGACTCGATCACCGCGCCCCGGGTCTCCAGGCGCGCGACGACCTCCTCGATGGGGTCCGACACGATGAAGCACAGGTGCTCGGTGCCCGGTCCGGGATTGGCGGCGTGCGGGGCGATCTCCTTGCCGACCTCATGCAGGTTGATCTTGGTGTCGCCGAACCGGAGGGCCTTGCGGTCGTTGACGAGCATGCTGAAGGTGATGACCTCCATGCCGAGGACGCGGCTGTAGAAGTCCACTGTGGCGTCGATGTCGTTGACGGTCAGGACGGTGTGGTCGAGCCGCTCGTACTTCACGGGAAAGCCTCCTATGGGCGAATGATCGTTGTTGTCACGAGGTCACGAGGTCACGAGGTCACGCGTCCGCGTGCTGGGCGCGGACAGGCGTGACGCCGACGAACCGGGCGATGTCGTGAAGGTCGGCGAGGACGGATGTCAGGACCGGGACGCCCAGGGTGCGGCGCGTCCCAGTGAGCAGGCTGCGCCGGTCGCCGGGAACACGGACCGGCGTGGCGGGGTCGACCGGGGCGGCGGCTCTGACTTCGTGGGTCAGTTGTTCGACGCCGGCGCGGATGGACTCGGGGTCGCCGAGGGACTCCAGGCTGAGGCAGAACACGAAGTGGCCGAGCCCGCCCTCGCCGTTCTGATAGGTGTGGCGGCTCCACTGGGCGCCGGCCAGCGGCCCGCACAGGAGCTCGATGAACAGGGACAGCGCCGACCCCTTGTGACCACCGTGGTTCTTATCGCCGCCGCCGAGCGGTAGCAGCGCGTACCCCTTCCGGTGGATCAGGCCCTCCACAGTGGCGGGGATGTCAGTGGTGGTCGAGCCGTCCGGGCCCAGGGCCCAGCCGTGCGGCATCTGTTCACCGAGGCGGTCCAACTGCTCCAGCTTGCCGCGGGAAACGGTGCTGGTGGCACCATCGAAGCAGAGGACGCTCTGGCCTGCGGGCACGGCGTAGCAGAACGGATTGGTACCGAACATGGGCTCGTTGGTGCCCATCGGTGCCACCTGGGGAACCGCGTTGGTGGAGACCATGGCGAACATCCCCGCTCGGGCCGCCCGTTCGGCGAACCACCCGGCGATGCCCATGTGGTTGGAGCGTCGGACCATCACCGCTGAGGTGCCGAATCGGCGCGCACGGGTGACGGCCAGGTCGACGGCGGTGCGCAGGGCCGGCTGCCCCAGGCCGTTCCGTGCGTCCAGGACGCACACGCTGCCCTGGTCGGACACGATCTCCGGCACCCCGTGCGGGTTGATGGTGCCGCTGCGAAGCCCCTCGACGTAGCGGCGCAGGCGGGCCATCCCGTGGCTCTCGACGCCGCCCAGGTCGGCGGCGACGAGTACCTCCGCGGTCACCGTCGCCTCATCGAGGGAGGCACCCGCCGCACGTAGCGCGTCGACGGTGAACCTTGTCAGTTCGGCAGCGTCGACGAGCCGCCACTCCTGGCCGCCGGTGGAGCCTGTCATGGTGCACCTCCTGTCCGACCTGGTGGGATCCGGCTGACGGAACGCAGCGTGGTGAGCACCTCAGCCGTCCGCCGGTTCGGTCTCGATGGTGACGGCCCGGCGGACCCGCGCCTCCTCGGCATCGATGTCGCCGTCGATAGGTACGTCGAAGATGGCCGTGACTGCCCGGTTCGAGGACTCGGTGAGCTGCTCCAGCACGAAACCGCGCGGCTTGATCACGAACAGCTCGTGGACCGTGGCCGGGGCGTCGGCATCGGCGGAGGCCAGCTCAGGCCAGATCCCCGTGGTGTCGGCCAGCCACCGGGGCGTGATCCCCGCGAGACCCTCGGCCTTGATGTCGCGCAGGACCCCGGGCGTGTGCTCGAAGTAGACCTGCCGACCGCGGCGCCGGAACACGGCCGGGTACTCGGTCGGCCGGCCCAGGGCGATGTCGATGATCACCGGCTCGATGGGCCTGCCGGTCGAGAGGTGGTACAGGTGCAGGCACCCGTCGCCCGGGGCCCGCGCCGCGATCTCCATCAGGACTACGCGCCCGTCGTGGGTGATGCGGTACTCCGCGTGCGCGTAGCCGTTCTCGAACCCGAGGCGGTCCACCACGCCCAGCTGTGCCTCGGTGATCAGCGCGGTCTCGTGCTCGTCCAGGTTGGCGGGCGGCGTCGTGTGCACCAGCTCGACGAAGAACTCGGTCGAGTCCTCGTTGGTGCCCTTCTGCGTGAACAGTGTGACGATCGGCTTCCCGTTGCTGACCAGTGTGTCGACGTTGAACTCACGTCCCCAGACGCGTTCTTCGACGAGCACGCGGCTGCCGGGCTCCTGGGCGGCGATGGCGTCGGCCAGGGCTGAGGCGTCCTTGACGACCCGCACCCCGATGCTGGACTCGCGGTCGAGCGGTTTGATCGCCGCTGGGAACGGACCCGGGTACTCCGCGGCCAGCTTCTCCGCCTGCGAACGCCCCTCCACACCGTCTGCGGGGATGGTGACCAGTGCCGAGACGGGGCTCCACTGGCGCAGGTAGCGGCGCTGCAGGAGCTTGTTGCGGCACACGGTCGAGGCCCGCCAGCCCGGGTTCGGCAGGCCGAGCATGTCAGCGACCACCTGTCCGGCGTCCACGTAGACCTCGGCGTTGACGAGAACGCCCTGCACGTCGTACTGCTGGGCCCAACGCGATGCCTGGTCGGCGATGCCGCTGATGTCGGTGGCGTCGCGCAGGCTGACCTCGGTGAGATCGGCGAACGGGTGACCGGGGGTGCCGAGGAGCTGGATGCCCTTCTGTACCATGACCGAGCCCTGCTTCTGGGAGACGGCCAGGACCGCGAGACCGCGCTTGCGCAGTTCGATCAACGACGGGCCGATCTTGGACAGGTCGCTGAAGATGATGAACGCCGGTTGTGCGACTGCACCCACGGAAAATGCACGTACCTCTCGTTGTGTGGAATCGGTCATGGATGACGCGGCGTCAGCCGAGCTGGACGGAGTCGGCGGCGGCGTTGAACAGCGCCAGCGCCTCGGCGAGTTCGTCCTCCGAGGTCGTGACCGGCGGCATGATTTTGAGCATGGCCCCGCCGAGCGTGGACGGGACGCACACCAGCAGGCCGCGTTCGATGCACGCGGCGGCCAGCCGCTTGGACGTCGCGGGATCGAGCGTCCCGTCCAGGGTGGTGCACGCGACACCGGCGACCAGGCCCATTGCCCCGACGACCCGGCGCCGCCGGGGCAGTCGGGCCGCCCAGTCGGCAAGTCCGTCGGTGAGCTGCCGGCCGCGCTGGGCGGCCTCAGCCACGATCTGCCCGTCCGCGTAGAGGGCCAGGTTGGCCTCGGCGGCCGCGAGCGAGACGGGATTACCGCTGTGGGTGCTGGTCAGTTCTCCCGGGCGCACGTCCGCAGCGAAGCGCTCGTCGCCGATGAGCACCGCCGAGATCGGCAGCGACCCGGACAGGCCCTTGGCCACCAGCAGGAGGTCGGGGCGGACACCGACGTGCTCGTGGGCGAAGAGCGCCCCTGTACGACCGAAACCCGACTGGATCTCGTCGAAGATCAGGATCGCGTCGTGTCGGGTGCACCACTCGCGAAGCTCCCGGGCGGCCTCCGGGTCGATCTGCTGCAGGGTGGAGCCCTGGTAGATCTCGCTCATCACGCAGGCTACGTCCTCGGGCTGCGCCCCGACCTTGCGCACTGCGGCCTCGATGATCTCCGTGCTCCATGCCTCGCCCCGCGCAGGGAAGGGGACGTGCACGAACGCCTCGTCCAGCTCCGGCGCCCAGTCGCGCTGCGCCGGCAGTCCCCCGGACAGCTGGGCTCCCAGGGTCCGGCCGTGGAAGGAGCCCTCGAAGGTGACGACGACGGACCGGCGGCCGCCCTGCGCCCGTTCGGGGCGGCGGGCCATCGCATAGCGGCTGGCGATCTTCAGCGCACCTTCGACGGCTTCGGCCCCGGTGGTGTACAGGACCGACTGCGGGAAGCCGGAGAGTTCCGACAGCGCACGCACCGTCCGGGCCCGCACGCGGGTTGGGAACATGTACGCGTGCAGCAGCCCCTGCCTGGCCTGCTCGGTGATCGCGTCGACGACCTCGGGGCGCGCGTGTCCGGCGTTCGCCGTGAGGATCCCGCTGGTCCAGTCGAGCCACGAGCGGCCCTCCCGGTTGAAGACGCGGCTGCCGCTGGCACGTTCCCACACCACTGGGTGCTGGGTGTGCATGGTCGCCGGCTCGTGACGTCGAAGTGTGTCGATCACCCAGGCGTCGTCCCCGTCCGCCATCGAGGGGAGGGCGCCGCCGGAGGGAACGGTGAGGGTCAGACCTTGATCGATGCCGGTCATGTCAGCGAACCGTCCAGGCAGTGCCGCTGGTGTCCGAGGCGGTCACCGCGACGGCCACCAGCTGCTCCTCGCTGGTGTTGACCAGCCCGTAGAACAGGCCGGCCGGCGCCATGCACACCATGCCCGCCTCGACCTGCGACCGGCTCGGCTCGGGCAGCGGCCGCTTGGGCGGCGCGTCCAGGGGGTAGTGCGCGGATGGTACGTAGGCTCCGGCCGCCTCGGGCTCCTGCCCGTCGAAGACCTGGAACTCCCCGCGGCCCTGGACGATCAGGAACATGCCGTCGGCCTGGGGGTGCATGCGCGCGGAGATGTCCTGACCGGGGCTCAGCCGCCAGGCGGACGCCTGCAGGCGTCCGCTCGCCCACAGGCCCAGCTTGCGCGGGACCGCGTCGAAGACGGGCTCCGTCGGTACGGCAACAGCACGAAGAACCATTGACTTCCCTTTCTCGCAGTGAGACTTCCCGATGTGGCTGAGGTGCGGGAGGAGCTCTTCCGGCGAGGGCCCCGAAAGAGCTCCTCCGGTCATGCTTCGAGGAACTGCATCTGCATGATCTGGGTGAAGTACTTGCCACTGGGACGGATGGCCACGCCGCCGGTCACCACCCGAATACGCCGGGTCGCCACCGGTTCGAGGTCGGCCTCGAACCACTCGCCGGCCTCGACGTCGATGTTCTCCGCGACGAGGACCGTCTTCTCGCCACCCTCCTCGGGGTAGGCGATGATGCGCAGTGCGACGGGGAAACCGGTCTTGATCGCCGGGACGGGGCGCCGCTGGAGACGGATCCTCAGCGGCGCGTGCACGCCTCCGAGGTCGATGTCCAGGTGCTCGGGCTGGGAGGCGTTGCGGCTCTGCGAGCCCCAGCCGGTGTGGGAGTTTCCGTCGAAGAGGAACTGCTCGTTCCAGAAGTCGTACCGGTGGCAGCCGGACGAGTCGGTGACGCGGCAGCCTGTGATGAGGCGGAGCTGGTTTTTGGTCATGGCGATTCTTCTCTCCAGTCGGGTCCGGGACTAAAGGCGCGAACTGCTCAGTGTGTCGAGGGCGTTCGGTACGCCGGTCAGGTCGGCGAGGACGATGTCCGCCTCGGCCCGGGCCTGCTCGGTGTGTGTCAGGCGCCGGTCGAGGAGAATGGTCGCCATGCCCACACTGCGGGCCCCCGCCAGCTCGTGGTGCTGGCCGTCGCCGACGAAGGCGCAGCCCTGGCCCGAGACCCCGAGCTGATCGGTGGCATGCAGGTAGATCTCCGGCTGCGGCTTGAGGACCTTGACCTGGTGAGAGAAGACGACGACGTCGAAGTGCTCCCGCAGGCCCAGCCGGTCGAAGATCCATTCGGCGTGGTCGGAGGCGTTCGACACCAGTGCCAGGGCCAGACCCTGCCCGCGCAGGTGCTTCAGTAGCGGCACAGCCTGCGGATCGGTTTCGAAGCTCGCCGCCATGCTGGGGAAGTGCCGTGTGACGGCGGCGCGTGTCGCTTCCTGGGAGCACTGCACGCCGGTGGCCTTGGCGGCCAGCGAGATGCGCTCCACGATGCCCGGGACGATTCCCGCCATGGTTTCGTCGTGCAGATCGTCGTAGGCCTTCTTCCAGGCTTCGAGATCCAGTCCGAGATCGTTGGCGACGTCACGGAAGAACGGGTTTCCCGGCTTTCTGTGGACCAGTGTCGAGAACAGGTCGAAGCAGACCCCTTGGAACACGTGAATTGTTCTTTCCCTTCTACTGAGGTCGAACCGCGTCAAAAGCCTGACGAGTGGTCATGTGGCCGGTGGAAGGTCATACATGCTGCAGGACGGCGCTGACGTCCGGCGATTCCTCGGGCCGGCCGAGCGGGCGCTGCCGCTGCTCGAAGGAGAGTCTCCGCCTGACCCAGTTAAAGCCCATGCGTTCGAAGATCACTTCGCTGTCGGTCTCGACCCGCGCGCCGTTGGCGTGGATCTCACCGATGACGATCTCGGCGAGCTCACAGTTGTCGGCCAAGCGGAGGTGACCGCGGCCGCCCTCATCCACAGTGACCGCGTACGGCGTGTCCTCCATGCCGAACCGGAGCACGTCCACGCCGCTGTCCGGCTGGGCCGCGTAGGCGGCCAACCGCTCCAGGGCGGAGACGAAACGACCTCGCCGAGCCCCCACGTCCAGCTGCGCGACGTGACGGGCGGCGTGTTCCGGCAGCACTGCGGCACCCACCGAGACGGTCACATGACGCCGCTTCACCCTCGGCTCGGCGAGGTCGTACTCCAGCCTCCGCGCGGCATCCACCACCTGCTTGAACTCCGCGTAGCTCCGCGGGAAGGGCAGGCGCGGGGAGAATCCGAACAGCAGGGTGATGTTCAGCTGGCCGCTGCCGCCGAGCCGGATCTGCGGATGCTCGACCGCATACCGGGTCATCGCGTAGCTGCGCGGAAACTGGACCCACTCCACCTCGTGGAAGAGGCCGAGTCGTTGCCGGGCCTGCACTGCGCTCCGGTAGACCTCGAACTGGATGAGCGGGGAGGTCCTCCCGTAGTCCGCCCCGTTGGTCGTCGAGTACGTCTCCAGAGTGGTCCTGGTTAGGCGGTCGGACGGCTGGTAACCCTCGACGACCTTGAGGAACCTCTCGCTGTCGACGAAGTCAGGGCCCAGCTCGCCGAACCGGCGCTCCGCCTCGCACATCAACTGTAGCTCGACGGCAGCTTGGACGGTGACGAAGTGCGCTCCGCCCAAGTGCAGCGGAAGGCTGCTCTGGCTGATGCGCTCCCACTCTCCGAAGCGCTGGATACTCTCCCGCACCTCGGGGCCGTTCCGGCTGCCTCCGAAGCTGATGAGCATGTCCCTGCAGCGGTGCTGCAGGGAGATGCTTATCCCTTGGTAGATGTCATTGCTGGTGGACTGTTCGTGTGTTCGCGGATTCCTGGCGTGGTAGTGGTAGTAGCGGCACCCCATGCCCTTGAGAGCTTCCGCTTCGGCGATCAGGGCCAGCGGTGAATTCTTGATGGTCATGCCTGTGCTGATCTGATCGAGAAGTGCATCGCCGGTCGCACGGTGGTTTCCCGGCGTGAATTTGGCACCGGTCGATGCGCAGCCGAGCACGAGGCTTTTTTCGCCTGTTGTGCCTTCCATTTCTCCCCAAGTAGTGCTGTTCGTGGGCCGGGAGAGTTCCGGTGGACCACGGAGACCAGCCCGGCATCATCGGTGTGCGTGGAACCCTGTGGATCAGCCCTCGCCGTCGTGGCGGTGGACCACTGTTCCCTGCCTGGCCCAGCCCTGCAGTTCCGGGGCGGCCAGCACGGTGTCCACCAACTCCGACACCTCCTTGGCTGAGGGCGCCCCAGGCACCGTGAACGCGAGCGTGGCCGACGTGGGGGTGCTCGACAGGAGAGTCGAGCCCCAAGATGCGGGCAGGCGGGCGATCAGCCGCACTGCCGCAGTCTCGGGAGCGGCGCCGGCGGCTCCGGTGATCCGCAGCTGATAGGTGCGCATGGTGGGTTCCTCGATTCAGGCTTCTCTAGCAGCGACTCAGCCCCAGTCGTGGACGTCCGGTTCGGATGTTGTGACCGGTGTGGGCTGGGTGGCGCCAGGGACGTCGGCGTTGGCCGCGGCGGTGCCGAGGCAGGAAAAGGCCGCAGCTGCTACAGCGGAAATGAAAGTAAGGAGAACTTTCCCCGTGAATTTCACACGAGCTGCCATCTGTGTAGGGACCCCCAATATCGAATGGTTTTGTTGCACTCGATTCCCGTTGCGCCAACAACTCTGCATCCGAAATGGCCTGCGGTCGATCGGCCGTGTGGCTCATCTTCCTGCAGCCCTGCGATGCCGCTTGTTGCACAACAAGAAACTGATCTGGTGATTTATGGGGGAATTTGCTGCCAGATGCCGTCGATTCGGGCACAGGTGCCAGTGTGACGAAAGCGCACTTTCGGGGGAGGGGCGCTCGTAAAATAGTCGCCACTGGTTCGAGATCAACGAGCATGGCAGCCAGCACACGACTACGAGGAGGACCAGTGATCCACGCGGACCTGCGGTTCCTGGGTGTCGACTCCGATGACGAGGAGGTCTACCGACTCCTGCTGCGTAGAGGCGGTTTCAGCCAGTCGGAGCTCGCATGCCAGCTGGCCCAGGGCGCACGGGACGGAGACACGGAACAGGACCCGCAGGCAGTGCACCACCGCCTGACCCAGCTGGGGCTGGCCACGGAGACCCTCGGCGGGATCTTGGTTCCCGTCTCGCCGGCCAAGGCCGTGGAGGGACTCGTGGAGCACGCGGTGGGTCAGCTCCGGCGCGAGCTCGAACAGGAAGTCGGCGGCAGCGGAATCGTGGACTCGCTACTCGCCGAGCAGGAGAAGTCACTGGACGGCAAGACTCAGATCCTCGACCTCAATGCCACGTCCCAATACATCGAGGGCATGGTCTCCGTGCGCGCCGCCATCGACGAACTCACCTTTTTTGCTCGGACCGAGAGCCTCACCACCAGCCCGAGCGGAATCCTCAGCCCGGAGAGCATCAGTCACGCGCGGGTACTGGACAGCCGCATTCTTCGCCGCAACGTGCACATGCGGACCCTCATGGCCTCGTCGGCGCTCGAAGACCGCAGCACTATGAACTACCTGCGTGAACTAGCCTCGAAAGGCGCGCACATTCGGATCTCCTACCAGCCCCTGGAGCGTCTCATCATCTGCGACCGGTCTGCCGCGCTCACGCCGATCGATCCCACGAACACGTCCCGGGGCGCGATCCTGACCCGCGACCCGGGACTGGTCGCCGCTCTCGTGGCCCTCTTCGAACGCATGTGGCAATTAGCCCACGACCTTCCCTTGGACACGGACGCCGAGGCTGCGGATCCCGACCTCGCCAACGACTTCCAGAGGCAGCTCCTGCACATCCTCAGTACCGCGCAGAAGGACGAGATCGGAGCGCGGGAACTCGGCATCGCCGTCCGCACCTATCGAAAACACGTGGCGTCGATCATGCAGACCCTGGGCGCGTCCAACCGCTTCCAGGCCGCACTGCTGGCCCGTGAGCGAGGCTGGATCTAATACTCCAGCAGGACTTCGATGTTTTGCCTGATCAGAGGCTGCGCGGGGTGAGTGTAGTGGGCCGATGGCCCGTCAGGGGAGGGTCTTCATGGGACCGCCCCTCGATCGTGTGCAGGCGGCGTTGGTAGTGGCAGCGGCGGGCGACGGCCTGGCGTTCGCGGCGTCAGGTGGACCATTTCAACGTGTGCGCGCGGGGCGAGCACCGTGGCGGACACGGAGCGTGGGAGCGGCCAGCTGTAAGGAGCTGTCGGATCTCTGCCAAGGTGAGGTCGACCAGGGTGCGGGAACCGGTTCTGCAGCCCCCTTTGATGTCGCGGCGGCCGCCATGGCGGCGAGGAAGGCGTGGGCGAGCATGGCCAGGTGGTCGGTGGCGGCCACAATGCTGACCGACCACCTCGCAGCACGGAATCGGCACACATGAGGCCGAGAAACGCGGAGAGGTCGCGAGAGCCCCAGAGAGGCATCTTCACAGGTCAGTGGCCATGTGGTCGGTCATTCAGCAGGTCAGAGGCTTGCCCGGGGAAAACTTACAAAGCAGATGTCGGCGGTTCGAAACCGTCCGCGCCCACTGGCCAAGACAGTTGGAGGCGGTCTCGGTCCGGGCGTGTGGACGTCCCTGGGGGTTGTCGGCCGCGACGTTCTAGAAGCTGGTCAAGCTGCTGGCAGCGTCGCGCTTTGTGTCGGCATTTTCAGGCCACCCTTCGTTGGCCGTGCTGCGGGCGTGCCGCCCGTGTTGCGCAGGGGCGTGCGCTCGCAGGGCGGCATGATGGTCCGTCAGGCGCGACGGCGTGCGGTGCACATCGGGTGCACAAGGCGACGAGGAGGGGTGAGTATCAGTGAGTAATGATGAGATATGTTTTCCCAGGTCAGATGGCCTATGTGGGTGCTCCTCCCAGTAGGGGTAAGAGTCCCGGTTCAGAAGTCCGTGTACAGCTCGAACTTCCCAGCCATGCCGTCAACAGCCTTCCGCTTGAGTGACCCCCTCGATCGAAAGGTAAGGTCAAACCCGTTGGAGCGCAGGCCACTCGCCCCACCCGGGTGGCGACCGTTCGAGTCGCCGGGCGCATGAAGAATCCTCCGGCGTATTCATCGAATTCTCACCCGGTGACGCCCCGGTGAGGTGGCTGCCGGGTGGCAGGTGGGCCATGGCAGATGATCGTGCCGTCCTGCGAGGACGCACGAGGGTTAATTCGAGGGGAAATCAAAGACGGGACCAAAGCCCTGTCCTGGTTTCAAAAGATGGCCCGAACCCGTCAGGTATTGTGTTTTCCGATGCCGGTGGGCAGGGTGTTGGGAATGCGTTCTGATCTCGTCTCAGATGAATTGTGGGAGCGGGTTGCGCCGTTGCTGCCGCCCGCCGCCGAACGTCGTCCTCGGCGCCGGGGGAGGCCGCGTGTCTCCGACCGCACCGCTCTCACCGGCATCATGTACGTGCTGCGGACGGGTGTCGCCTGGCGTGACGTCCCCGCCGAGACCGTGGGCTGTGCCGGCGTCACCGCCTGGCGCAGGCTGGGGGAGTGGACCGAGTCCGGGGTCTGGCCCCAGCTGCACGGGTTGCTGCTGGCGGAGTTGCTGGCCGAGTTGCGGTGTGGCCGGTCGGGCACTGCTGGACGTGCCGGTGAGCGGGTCACCGGTGTCGGTGGGGCCGAGGCCGGTCGGCCATGTATCGATCGGCCGGTCCGGCAGAGCGGGGGCGAGGAAATGTGTTCGTATAAGAATTGAATGAGAAATGGAAGTGCGGCCGAAAGTCGGGAGTCGTGTTCCGGTGTCGAGTTCCTCCGGTGTGCGGATCGTCGACAGCTCCACCGATGCTGCGGCAGGTTCGAGCCCGCCTTTCTCGTCGCACGCGAAGGATTTGTCGACGGGGGAGGTCGCCGGCCTCAGCGCTCGGCGGTGCCGTGCGGGGGCTCGTCGGAGTGGGACACGAAGAGGCCTTTCTCGACCGGCGGACCGGTGCTCGTCGCGCGCCGCCGCGGCCGGTGTCGCCCCGGGCGGCCCGGCGGGTGTCGATCCTGACGCCCCGAGGGCGGGCGGACAGTCGCCGAAGGGTGACATTGGTCGAGACCTTTGCTCTCAAGGGGCCGAATAGAATTCGGGTCGCAGTCGAACCACCGTTGGCATGGAAGGACTGTTTCGTGAGGATGGACGAATGCAACGCGGGAGCCTGTGGTGACGGTGCGTGTGCTGCTGGTCGACGACCAGCCGCTGGTCCGGGCAGGACTGCGAGCCATCCTGGAGACCTGCCAGGAGTTCACCGTGGCCGCGGAGGCCTGTGACGGGGCGGAGGCGATCACCGCCGTCCGTGCCCACCGCCCGGACGTGGTCCTGATGGACCTGCGCATGCCCCGCATGGACGGCGTGCAGGCCACCACGGCCCTCCTCCGTGCCGCTGATCCGCCCAGGGTCCTGGCGCTGACCAGCTTCAACACCGTCGACCTCGTCCTGGGCGCGCTCCGGGCCGGCGCGAGCGGATTCCTCCTCAAGGACAGCGGCGCGGAGGAACTGCTCGCCGCCGTCCGCTCGGTGGCCGCCGGCAGTGCCGCCATGTCGCCGAGAGCGATGGCCCACCTGGTCGACGAGGCCGGCCGACTGGCCGGTGCCGGGCGCAGCAGCCGGGCGCGGATCGACGCCCGCCTCGCCCCCGGTGAAGTGGAGGTCCTGCGCCTGCTCGGCGACGGACTGACCAATCAGCAGATCGCCCACGCCCGGCAGCTCTCGGTGGCCAGCGTGAAGACCTACGTCTCGCGGATCCTGAACGCCCTGGGCCTGGAGAACCGGACGCAGGCGGCCGTCCTCGCCCACCAGGCGGGCCTGGTGACCCTGCGCCGCACGCAGCTGCAGTCGCGATGAAGGCCACCGTCCAGGCGGCGGCCGCCTCGTCCGGGCTCGGCTGCCGCTCGGCCGAACGGCTCCGCAGCCTCGACCCCCTGGCGGCCGATGCGCTCGTCGCCCTCTCCTGCGCAGCGCTGGCCGTGCTCGCCGCCGCCCTCAAGTACCGCACCGGCGTCGTCCCCGGCCTGACCGCCTCCGCGGCGGTGGCCGCCCTGTGCTCCGTCAGCCTCCTGGTCCGACGCCACCGGAGCGAACTCCCGTTGATCGCAGGCCTGCTGGCCTCGATCGCCACCGACGAGCCGACGCTGCTGATCTTCGGAGCCTGGGCCCTCGCCCGGTACGGGCGGCGTTTCCGGGCCACCGTCCTGTGGGCAACCGCCACCGCGTACCTGGCCACCCGCCCCCTGCTCGGGACGCCCACGGTGTCCGCCACCGCCCTCTACCACCTGGCCACCGTCATCGTCCTGCCCGGCCTCGCCGGCGCCGTGCTGCGCCGTCAGGCCGGCCTGCACGACCGCGCCGCCCGCCAGGTCGCCCACCTGCAGGCCTCCGTCGACCAGGCCGTCCGCCACGCCGTCCTCGAAGAACGCGGCCGGATCGCCTACCGGATGCACGACGACCTGGGCCACCAACTCGCCGTCGTCGCCCTCCATGCCGATGTCATCCGCCTCAACGCCGAACGGCCCGACAAGGTCCGGCACAGCGCCGAGATCGTCCATGACGCCGCCCGCACCGTGATGACCGATCTCCACCGCATTCTCGACCTGTTGCGCCGCGCTCCTGACGACCCCGCGCACCCGGTCCACCTCACCGACCCGGACGACACCGGGGGGAGCGGGACGGTCGAGGAGCAGCACGGCACGCCGTTCCTCGACACGCTGGTGGCCAACCTCGGCTCGGTGGGCGTCCAGGTCACCCACCGCGTCGACGGCCCGCCGCGTCCGCTGCCCGCGTCCCTGCGCCGGGCGCTGCTGAGGATCGCGCGCGAGTGCCTGGTCAACGCGGTGAAGCACGCGCCGGGCGCGACGGTCGACTTCGTCATGACGTACCACGACGACCAGGTGGGACTCACCGTCACCAACGGCCGTCCGAGCGGCGGGCGCGCCACCGCTCTCCCCGGCAGCGGTCTGGGGCTGGCAGGTCTCACCGCACTCGTCAACGGTCTGGGCGGCACCATCCAGCACGGCCCCGACCGGGAAGGCCACCGCGTGAGCGTCACGCTCCCCGTGCACGGGCACCGCGACCAGCACCCGCGCACGTCGTAGGCCGGGGTGTACGCCCCGGCCTACGGGCCGAAGGGCGAGGGGTGGTGGACCGGGCCGAACCGCGCGGAGCCCCGCACGGAGACCGGGGCGTTCGCGGCGCCGACCCGGAGAGCCGTGCCGACCGGGTCGGCCCGGCGGAGGCAGTGGCACCGGTCGGTCACGGCTTTTCCTGCCGTGCCGCCTTCACGGTGGCGGTGCCGATGGCGATCGCGAAGATGAAACCGGTGTTGAAGAGCGAATCGGGATGGACGACGCCGCCGAGCGGGCCGTTGTCCCGCAACCCACTGGTCGCCCACAGGCCGGCCGTGGCCACAACTGCCGCGCCGAGGAAGCTCAGCGCTCTGGCCGCCCTCGGGGCCCTCGCCCGGAGGGCGAGCCAGAGCGCGGCATGAAGCCCCGCGCCCAGAAGGAAGCCTCCGAGGATCAGGAGGAGTGCCATGGGGTCTCCTTGCTGCTTGCCGCGGTCGTGGAATCCTGCTCGCGCAGAGCGCCACGTCTGCACACTTACCGAAATCGGGGGCAGTCGAAACGATGCCGGGCCGCCCCCCGGGGAAGACCATTTCCGTGCCACGTCAGCTGAAAAGGACCATGGACGGGGTCACCTTGAAGATGCGGTCCTCCCGGCCCCACCCCTCGACGTACGCGTCCTTCCCTCTGGAGCACCGGTCGGACGTCATGTCACCGGACCCGAGGGCACGTCAGGCGATGCGCGTCGTCCCGGTCCTGGTCACGGTCAGGCCTGCCGCTCCGGCCGCTTCCGTCGAGGTGTCGAACTCATCCTGCACGGGACAAAAATCAATGACCACCGGGGAGCGGGGCGAAAGTCCCCACTTGGTTTCAGAATTCGACACCGGCTCCGTCGTATTGCCATCGGCGAGGTCGGCGGGCAGAGTGTCGGGAATGAATTCCGGTCCCGGGCCGGAGAATTGGGTGACCCGCGCGTCGAGTGGCCCACCCGGCGTCATCGAAAGGTCAGAGTGAAATACAAAGACATCCGCCTCGACAGCATCCGGGCGGATCGGCCCGTCCGGCTGGCACCGGCGAGGGAGGACGACCTGTTCGTGTCGGTCCGGCGGAACGGACTCCACGTACCGCTTCTGGTGAACCCGGAGAACTTCCGACTGATCAGCGGATACCGGCGATACGAGGCCATCGTGAAGGCCGGGAGCCGGACCTCGGTGCGGGTCGGCCTGCCGGCCGACCTGCTGGAGGGGTGCGAAGAAGTCCGCAGTCACCTGGACGAGCAGAACATCCGGTCCGTACCGCTGACCGTCCGCGAGCGGATCAACCTCGCCGTCCTGCTCGCCGAGTTGCCCAGGCCCGCCGATGCTCCGGCCAGGTCCTTCTCGTCGGACACCCACGTCGGGCCGGCCGTCGGTCTCACCTCGACCATCCTCCGGCGGCTGCGCTCCACCGTGAGGAAGGCCCGGGAAGGCGAGACCGACGTGGATGATGAGGCCGTGGCGGCGAGGCGGACCCTCGCCCTGATGCTCGAAGCTGTGGAACGTCCTCCGGACGGCTGGACGCGCCGACAAGCGGTCCGTCATCTGCACGATGCCCTCGGGGCGGGCGACTTTCCCCGCTCGCTGGCCGACCTCCCGCAGAGAGCCGCCGGCAGGCGACCCGGCTCGCCGACCGTACCGCCGCGGCGGGGCTTCGAGCGCGCCGCGGTCTCGAAGCGGACGTCCGGCCCGGAGGTTCGCAGAGCCCTGGACGCCATTGCCGGGGCCTGTGCCGGGCTGGCCAGCCTCGACACGGCCGGCCTGGCTCCGGACGAAGTCGCCCACACCAAGCACGAGATCAACAACACCGTGCAGGTCCTTCGCCAGGTCGTGAGGGGTCTGCCCGGAGGAGAACGGACAGGAAAGCAATGAGCCCGACGTCCAGCATCGAGATGCTCGCACCGAACGAGGTGACCACCGACTCGCGGGTCAACACCAGGCCGGCGGACCGTGCTTGGGCACAGCGCAAGCACCGGGAGGGCTACGACGAGAGGCGCATCGGCGTGCCGACGGTCTCGGCCAGGGCCGACGGTACGTACGTCTGGCTCGACGGGCAGAACCGAGGAGCCCTGAGCGAGCGGGCGGGCCGTGGCGACGAGAGGATCGCCATGAAGGTGTTCCGGGGGCTGGACCTCGCGGGCGAGGCCGAGCTGTTCCTCGGCCTCAACGACAACCGCAGAGTCGCGCTGATCTACAAGTTCGCCGCCGAGGTGACGGCCCGTCGCCCGGAGGCCGTCGCCATCAGCCGGATCGTCGCGGACTTCGGCTGGGCAGTCTCCGACGCGGGCAATCCGAACAACATCGCCGCCGTCGCCGCGCTCGGCACGATCCACCGGTCCAGCACCCCGCCCGGTGGCACCCTCTCCTCGGTGCTCTCGATCCTCACGGAAGCCTGGGGCCACACCCAGGAGGCGGTCACCGCGCCCGTCCTGCTCGGCCTGGCCTCCGTCCTCAACGACTGCCCCGGCCTCAACCCGGCCTCTCTCACCAAGAAGCTCGCCAAGCACGACGGCGGCGCGGCCAGCCTGCTCGGCAAGGGCCGCGGCTTTCGTACGGCGACCGGCTGCACCGTGACGCTGGGGGTCGACCAGGTGATCCGCATCATCTACAACACCGGCCGTCGCACCGGCCGCCTGCACACCTGGGGCCCACCGCCGGCGGGGCCCTCGTCGCCGCAGCAATAGGCGACCGGTGGTGCCCGGGTGGGGCATGGGCAGGCCACCGCCCCACCCGGGTGGCGGCCGTACGGCTTGCGGAGCCGATCGCCGCCCGATCGCTGTCGGCGCCGTGAGGGCGGCGAGTGCGCAGGGCAACGGGTGGTCCGCCGGGGAACCGGCGGACCTCGCCCGGGCAGGTGGTCGTTCGAAGGGGGCGGTCAGGCGGACGGCGGTTGCTTCCGTTGCAGCCACAGCCCGGTGAGGGAGACGGCCACGGTGAGTGCCAGCGCCAGCAGGGCGTCCACGCGGGAGGCCGCCAGGGCGATCATCACGGCGTACAGCCCGAGCAGCGCCAGCAGTGTGGCCCAGGTGAGCCCCGGGAAGAGCCGGACGGCGGTGCCGGGGGCGGGGCGGCGTCCGCCGGAGCGGGCCTGACGGCCGAGCACCAGGTGGGCCGCGGCGATGCCGATCCAGGTGACGTAGACGGTGTCACCGGTGATGTCGACCAGCCGGCTGAAGGCGGTCGTGGGGTGCGAGACCTGGAGGAGCAGGCAGAGCCCCGCGAGGGCGGAGGTGAAGAGGATCGCCGTGTGCGGCGCCCCGCGTCGGGAGATCCGGGCGAACAGCGACGGCGCGTCGCGGTCCCGGGCCAGTGCGAACAGCATCCGGGAGCTGGCGTAGACCTGGGAGTTCATGGTGGAGAGCATCGCCGCGAACAGCACGACGTTCAGCACGGTGGAGGCGCCGGGCACGCCGAGGTGGTCGAGGGTCGCGGCGAACGGGCTCGCGCCGACGGCGGCGCTGTTCCAGGGCAGGAGCAGGACGACGACGGACAGCGAACCGAGGTAGAAGACGCTGACCCGCCACATGATGGTGCGGGTGCTCCTGCGGATCGCCGCGGCGGCGTCCTCGGCCTCGCCGGCGGCGATGGTCACGATCTCGGTGCCGGAGAAGGAGAACATCGCGCCGGAGGTGGCGATCACGACACCGCTGAGGCCCATCGGGAGGAAGCCGCCCTGGCCCAGCAGGTTCCCGGTGCCGGGGGCGGGCGTGCCCGGCAGCAGGCCGGCCACCGCGACGAGGCCGACGGCGATGAACAGCGCGATCACCGCGACCTTGACCCACACCACCCAGAACTCCATCTCGCCGTAGGCGCGCACGGAGACGAGGTTGACGGCGGTCACCGTGCCGAGCATCAGCAGGGCGACCAGCCAGACCGGGAGCGCCGGGAGCCAGCCGTGCACGATCTGCCCGGCCGCGATCGACTCGATGCACATGCCCAGCGGCCAGCCGACCCAGTAGATCCAGCCGCTGGCGAACCCGGCCCAGCGGCCGAACGCCAGCCGGCCGTACACCGCGAAGGCGCCGGTGTCGGGGCGGGTCACGGACATCTCGGCGAGCATCCGCATGACGACCACGACGATCGCGGCCGTCAGGGCGTAGGCGATCAGCACGCCCGGGCCCGCTTGCTGGATGCTCACGCCCGAACCGACGAACAGTCCGGCGCCGACCGCGCCGCCGATGCTGATCATGGTCATGTGGCGGCTGAGCAGGCTCCGGGACAGCTGCGGCCCGCCGGCACCTTCACCGCGGACATCTTCACCGCGGTCGCCGTCGCGCAGGGTGCCGGCGTCCGCGCGTCCCTTCACCGCGCTCACGGCTGCGGCTCCGCTCTCCGCCGGGCGTCAGCGTCGGAACCCGAGCCCGAGCCCGAGCCGGAGCTCGGACGAGAACCGGCGCCCGAGCCCGCCTCCACCTGGGCGAGCAGCGCACGGAACAGCGGCAGCCGCAGCCCGGAGTCCGGTACGAGCGCCTCCGGGTGCCACTGGACGCCGACGGTCCAGGCCGCCTCCGGGCCGGCGGCGGCCTCGACGGCCTCCACGCACCCGTCGTCGGCGCGGGCCGACACCCGCAGTCCGTCGCCGACCCGGTGCACCGCCTGGTGGTGACCGGACGCCACCGCGATCCGGTCGTCCCCGAACGCCTCGGTCAGCGCGCTGCCTGCCGACAGCGCGACGTCGTGGACGGCCCACTCGGTCCCGGGCTCCGGGTTGTGGGTGACGGGGGTCGGCGCCATGTCGACGTGGAGGGTCCCCCCGCAGAGGACGTTCAGCAGCTGCATGCCGCGGCAGATCCCGAGCATCGGCCGCCGGTTCTCCAGGGCGTGCCGGATCACCGCGACGTCCAGCCGGTCCTGTGCGGGGTTGACGTCGTACAGCGACGGGTGGCCGGGATCGGCACCGTACAGGGCCGGGTCGACGTCCCCGCCACCGGGCACCACGAAGCCCGCGCAGCTGGCGAGCCGCTCCTCCAGGGGGCTGTCCTCGGAGTGCGGTTGCAGCAGGACGGGCTCGGCGCCGGCGGCCCGGACCAGGGCGACGACGTCGTCGAAGATGCGGTTCGCCTCGCCGATGCGCTCGTCGGCGCCGGGCGCGTCGCCGTCGCTGAGGCGCACGGGTATCCCGATGAGGGGTGCCGGGTGGTCGGTGGCGCTCATAGGCTCTCCAGTGAACGGCTTGCGGATGAGATGCGAAATCTAGAAGATAGATTTCATGGATGGCAAGGGCTGGACTCGACACATCGAACCGGTGCGTTCGGCGGGGGCCGCCGAGGCCATCGCCCGGAGGCTCGGCGAACTCATCGGCGCGCGGATCCTCGTCGGAGGCGACCGCCTGCCGCCGGAGAAGACCCTGGCCGAGCTCTTCGGGGTCGCCGTGATGACGGTCCGCCACTCGATGGCGGTGCTGCGCGAGGACGGTCTGATCGAGACCCGGCGCGGCCACGGCGCCGGCACCTACGTCGTCCCCGACATCCTCGCCCGCATCGGCGAACTGACCGCTCTCCACCCGTACACGCTCGCCGACATCGAGGAGCTGACGGCCTGGCGGATCGCCGTGTCCGGCGAGGCCTCCGCCCGGGCCGCCCGCCGGGCCTCCGCAGCGGGGCTGGCCAGGATGCGCGAGCTGGAGGCCGCCGCCGACGCGGCCGTCGCCGACGCCGAGGCCTACCGCACCGCGGACGCCTGCCTCCACCTGCACATCGCCGAACTCTCCGGCTCCAGACGCCTGTTGGAGGCCGAGCAGGGCATCCAGCACGAGCTGACCCGGCTGCTCGCCCACCACCCGGGCGGCACCGAGTCGCGCAGCACCCCCGGCCAGCGCCACCGCGCCCTGGCCGCCGCCATCGAGGCCCACGACCCGGCCCGCGCCCGCGAACAGTTCACCGTCCACGCCGAGGCCACCGCGGACCTCTTCCTCCCCTTCGTCCAGCAGCCGCCCCACCCGGCCTGACCGCCCCGGCCCGCAGCAGCGACAGGGAGCGCTCGATCCCGGCCTCCTGCGGGGTTTCCTCGATCGGAGGCCAGAGGCCGAACCTGCTGGACCGCGGGCTCGTCGGTCCGCCCGGCGGCGACCGCGGTGGCGTTTCCGGCTCGGTATTGCGGGGGAGTCGGGATTTCCCGGGGAAGTCCGGAAGCGCCCGGAGCCGTGTCGCGGGCGGAAACGGAAAAGGCCGCCGGTCCCGGGTGCAGCGGCGGTGAAATGGATGGAGAAACGTTCAGTCGTTTTTGTGGCGGCCGGTGAACGGTGTGGGAAAACCCGGTGAAGTGGCCAGCCGGGGCCGGTCGGTGCGCGACGGCGTCGTCGGCCGCCGTCGACGGCTCGGTGCCCGACGGCAGGAGCGGACCGGGCCACCCCGCGACAGGCTACGACGCCTCCAAGGGGCCTGCGGTTCCGTCGTTCTGACACTGTGTCAACTTCGTGGCACCCGGCGTCCGTCGCGAGCGCGCCCGAGGCCGGAAGGGCGGCCGGCGGCTCGGCGGAAAGCCGTACGGGAGTAGCGGACCCGGGCTGGAAATCCGATCGCTTTCGGAGAATTGTCAGCGGTCGTTAAGGATTCTCAGATACGTCGACCCGGCGGACCCTTCCCGGGAAAGAAGCCCAAGTCCCGGCGCTGTCAAGCTGAGAATCGGACGAGGAAATCGGGAACTGCTTCACAACCCGTCAGGCCTCTGCCTAGTGTGGTGCTCACGCACAGCGATGCGCTGGGATACAGCCATCCACGGCCTGAGGGGGAGTCATGGGCGTCGCCGATGTCGCCGGTGCGGAACGACAGGCCGTCCCTGTCAGACCGGTCAGGGAGAGCCGGTAGACGTCCAGGGGTGAGGGCGGGCGGCCGCGCCCAACTCGAAGCCGGGGTGTGCTGACCCCGTGCTGCCCGGCGGGTCGGATCCTGCCGGTGAACCCGGCCGCCCTCCGTGTGCTCGCAACCACCCGTACGGATCCCGGCCGTCGTGGCGCAACTGCCCGACGGTGCCGAAGGGTTGTGTCAACCGCGCTGCCAGGCGCGGTCCCACCCGACCCCACGTTCGCTCGTGGGGCGGACCATCCAGCGTTGATCTCCGCATGCCAGAGGGAGCTCACATGAACACACTGTCCATCGTCATACCCGCGCTCAACGAGGCCGAAAACCTGCCGGCCGTGATGGCCTCGATCCCGTTCGCCGAGCTGAAGGACGGCGGGTGGCAGGCCGAGGTGCTGGTCGTCGACAACGGCTCCACCGACGGCACCGGCGACGTCGCCCGGCTGCTCGGCGCCCAGGTCGTCCACCAACCCGCGCGCGGCTACGGCAACGCCTACCGCGCCGGCTTCGGCGCCGCCACCGGCGAGGTGATCGCCACCGGCGACGCCGACCGCACCTACCCCTTCGACGCGCTGCCCCGCCTGCTCCGGACCCTGGTCGACCACGACGTCGAGTTCATGACGACCAACCGGCTGGCCCGCGGCAACAGCGAGGCGATGAAGCCCTCCCACTCGCTGGGGAACCACGTGCTCAGCGCGATCAGCCGCTCCCTGTTCCGGAACGAGCTGCGCGACTCGCAGTCCGGCATGTGGGTGTTCCGGCGCTACGTCTGGCAGCGGCTGGACGTCCGCTCCACCGGGATGGCCTTCTCCCAGGAGATCAAGAACGCGGCCACCAGGGCCGGTTACCGCTACCTGGAGCTCCCCATCGAGTACCGCAAGCGCGGCGGGCAGGTGAAGCTGAACGCGCTCCGCGACGGCACCGAGAACCTGCGCCAGCTCTTCGAGCACAACTTCCGCCGCGCCCGGCCGGTCCGCCGACCGGTGCTGATCGACGCCGCCGCCCAGGAGTTCGATCCCGTATGACCGAACCCCTGGGCGGGGTCCAGGGTCTGACGCCGTCGCCGGCCCCCTCGCCCCACCGGGCGGGCCGGCGGCGGGGTCGGCCGCCCGGCCGGCGGCCGCGCCTGCGGGCCGTGGTGCTGCTGGCCGCCGTGCTCGCGACGGCGGTCGCGGTACCGCTGCTGTGGGCCCAGCCGACGGTGCGTCTGGCGCTGCGCCAGACGTTCACCCGGATCCCCGCCGACTACGACGAGTTGTACTTCACCCAACTGCCGACCACAGCCGGCGGCCAGGCGGTGATCCCGCTCTCGGTGGTGCAGCACGGCACCCCCACCCCGAATCTCCAGGTGCGGGTCTCGCTCACCACCCCCGGCGGCACGGTCACCGGGAGCACCACCGTCACCCTCGTCCCGAAGCCGGACACCCCGGTGGGCACCACCGTCCACCTGCCGCTGACCGAGCCGGACGCGGAGGTCCAGGTCGCGTTGCTGGGTCACGACCAGACCCTGCACTACCGCTTCCAGGCCGCCGCCTCCCCCGACCCCGAGGCCTCACCACGATGAGCAGCACGACGAACAGCAGCACGACGCACAGCAGGACGGACGGCACGACCGGCCGGCGGCCCGTCACCGTCACGACCAGCTGGGACGACGGGCACGTCCTCGACTCCCGCCTGGCGGCGCTGCTGGAGCGCCACCGGCTGCCCGGCACCTTCTACATCGCCCCGCGCAACCTCGAGCTCACCGCGGCCGAGCGGCTGCCCGCAGCGGGCATCAGGGAGTTGGCCGAACGCTTCGAGATCGGCGGGCACACCCTGACCCACCGGCGGCTGCCGCGGCTGACCGACGCCGTCGCGGCCGGGGAGATCCGGACCGGCCGGGAGGAGCTCGAGTCCGTCATCGGCCGACCGGTGACCAGCTTCTGCTATCCGCGCGGCGAGTACGCCGCCCGCCACCTCCCGCTGGTCGGCCGGGCCGGCTTCACGCTGGCCCGCACGGTGCGGCGCGGCCGCCTGCGGCCCGGGCCCGCGCTGGAGCTGGCCACCACGGTGAACGCCTACGCGCACCGGGTGGACGGGCCGTCGGCCCTGCGGCTGGCCCGGGGCCGGCCACGGAAGGCGGCCAGGCTGTTCCTGGCCTGGGACGACCTGGCCGTCCACTGGTTCGACCGCTGCCTGAGCGAGGGCGGCGTGTACCACCTGTGGGGGCACAGCTGGGAGGTGGACGCCCGGGGCGACTGGGCCCGTCTGGAGCGGGTGCTGGCGCACATCGCGGACCGCCCGCAGGTGGCGTACCGCACCAACGGCGAACTGCTCGACCTGGCGGCCCGATGAGCACCGTCCTGCAGATCACCCCCTACTACCCGCCCCATCTGGGCGGCCTGGAACGGGTGGTGGAGAACCTCGCGGCCGGCCTGGGCGAGCGGCACGAGGTCCAGGTGCTGACCACGACGATCGGTTCCGGCGGCGCCCCGCGGCGCAGTCGGCAGGGCGGCGTGACGGTACGGCGCCACCGGTCGGTGGAGCTCGCCCACACCCCGCTGGTCCCGGGACTGCCGCTGGCGCTGCTGCGCGGTCGGCGGGACTGCGTGCTGCACCTGCACGCCGCGCACGCGCTGCTCCCCGAACTGGTGGCGCTCGCCGCCCGGTTGCGTGGCCGACCGTTCGTACTGCACTTCCATCTGGACGTCGACTCCTCCGGCCGGCTCGGTGTGCTGCTGCCCGCCTACAAGAAGTACGTCTTCGGCCCGGTGCTGCGGGCGGCCGCCGCGGTGATCGTCCTGACGGACCGTCAGGCTGACTTCGTCCGAACGGTCTACCGGGTGCCGGGGGAGCGGATCCACGTGGTTCCCAACGGCGTGGACGGCGGCTACTTCATGCCGGTGCGCGACCCGGTCGAGCGGCCCCTGCAACTGCTCTACGTGGGGCGGCTGAGCCCGCAGAAGAACGTGGGCCGGCTGCTGGAGGCGATCGCCCTGCTGCGCCGACCGGTGCGGCTGCGGATCGTCGGCGACGGTGAGCTGCGCGGCCGACTGGAGCGGCAGGCCGCCGAACTCGGCCTGGAGAACGTGGAGTTCGCCGGGGCGAAGCTGGGGCCGGAGCTGGTCCGCTGCTACGCCGAGGCGGAGGCCTTCGTACTGCCCTCGGACCGGGAGGGGATGCCGCTGGTCGTCTTGGAGGCGATGGCCGCTGGCCTGCCGGTGATCGCGACCGACGTCCCCGGCAACACCGAACTCCTCGAAGGAATCGGCCTGTTGGCGGCTCCGGACCCGGCCGCGCTGGCGGCCGCCGTCGACCGGGTGGCGGGCGACGCCCGACTGCGCCGCCGACTGGCCGAGCAGAGCGTCGCCGCAGCGCCCGCCTACGCGTGGGACACCGTGGTCCGGCAGGTGGAGCGGATCTACGCGGAGGTGCTCGGATGACCGGGCCGGCTCCCACCACCGGGCCGCTGTCCGTCACCGGCCCGTCGACGACCGCCCGGCCGACCGGGGCCGGCCGATGAGGCGCGCGACGGCCCCACTGCGACGCGGCGGCCGGGCCGTCGGCCGCCGCACCGCAGCCCGGTGGAGGCTGCTGGCCGTCACCGCGCTGGCCGTGGTCGTCGACGTCCTGCCCGGTGTGCCGGCCCCGCTGCTGGTGCCGTCCGGCTGCTGGCTGCTGCTCGGCGGGCCCTGGCTGCTCTGGTACGGGTACGCCGACACCTTCGTCGCCACCAGGGCCGGGCGGGCACTGGTGGCCGTTGGGCTGGCGATCGGCGGCGACCTCGCCACCGAACTGCTGCTGAACACCACGTTGCCGCTGCTCGGCGACGACCGCCCGCTCCGCCAGGCCCCGTTGGCGCTGTCGGCGGCGCTGGCGGTCCTGCTGGCGGCCTGGATGCTGCCACTGCCCGAGCGCTCGCCCGAGCGCTCGCCCGAGCGCTCGCCCGAGGCTGCGCCCGCGTCCGAGTCCGGCCCCGAGCCCGAGCCCGAGCCCGAGCCCGCTGCCGCCGGGCCGCGACACCGCCGCCGCGCCGGTACGCCCCGCCGCCGCACCCCCGGGCTGCGCCCGGTGCTGCTGCTCGGCTCCGGCTGCCTGGTCCTTGCCGTCGGCGGGGCGATCCGGCTGAACAACGGCCTGGGCCCGACGATGGCACTGCTCGCCCTGGGCGCCATGGCCGTGCTCTTCGTCCAACTGCTGCGCGGCCGCCGCCGCTACCCGGAGGAGGTGCTCTGCCTCGGCCTGTTCCTGCTGGCCGCCGCACTGCTGCTGCTGACCTCCCTGCGCGGCTGGTTCATCACCGGCCACGACATCCAACGCGAGTACGAGGTCTTCCAGTTGGCGTCCGGCGCGGACCGCTGGCAGATCGCGGCCTTCCGCGACCCCTACAACGCCTGCCTGAGCATCACCCTGCTGCCCACGGCCTTCGCCCGGCTGACCGGGATCAGCGGCCTGTACGTCTTCAAGGCCGTCTTCCCGCTCCTCTTCGCGCTGAGCGTGCCCCTGGTCTACCGCTCGGTGCGCAACGTCGCGCGCCGGACGGTGGCGCTGCTGTCCGCGCTGTACTTCGCGGCCTTCCCCACCTTCTTCACCGACATGACCTTCCTGGCCCGCCAGGAGATCGCCTTCCTGCTGTCGGGCGCCGCCCTGGTGGTGCTCACCGACCGGGGGCGGCCGCTGCGCCGGCGCCGGGTGGTGTTCACCGCCCTGATGGGCGGCGTGGTGCTCTCGCACTACTCGACCACCTTCGTGCTGGTGGCGGTGCTCGCCATCGCGCTGCTCACCGACCACGGCTGGCGCCTGCTCTCCCGGCTCCGGGCCCGGCGCGCGGGACGGCCGCGGCCGACCGCCACCGCGTTCGTGACCTGGTGGATCGTGCTCGCCACGGCGGTGGCCGCGGTGCTGTGGACCGGACCGCTGACCGGCACCGGTGGGCAGCTGCGCAGTACGGTCAGCGCGACGGTGCGGGACGTCACGGACCCGGCCCAGGTGCAGAGCGGCTCCTCGGACACCTCCTACAGCCTGCTCGGCGGGCAGGCGGTCACCCCGCAGCAGCGGCTGGCCCAGTACCAGCAGAGCACGCTGCAACTGACCGCCCAGGGCCGGGCGAACGGCGACTACCTGTCGGCCGACCAGGTCGGCCGGTACCCGGTGGCGGCGGTGACCGAACCGGACCTGCCGCTCACGGCGCTGGGCCGGGCCCTGCAGCACACCGGTCTGGACGTCTCCGCCGCCAACAAGGCGATCCGCCAGTGGGCCGCCGACCTGCTCCAACTCCTGCTGCTGGTCGGGCTCGCGGTCTGCCTGTGGAGCAAGCGGCGGGCCTTCCGCCCGGCGCGCGACCAGATCACCCTGACCATCGGCATGCTGACGGTGATCGGGCTGCTGACCGTGCTGCCGCAGCTGTCCGTGGACTACGGCGTGCTGCGCGCCTTCCAGCAGGGCCTGTTCTTCTTCGCGCCGTTCATCGCCGCCGGTTCGCTCCGGGTCCTCCGCTGGGCCGGGCGCTGGACGCCGCCCTTGGCCGGCGCCCTCGCGGTGGCCTTCTTCCTGGACCTCACCGGGGCGGTCCCGCAGCTGATCGGCGGCTACCCGCCCCAACTCAACCTCAACAACGCGGGCCAGTACTACGACATCTACTACGTCCAGCCGCAGGAGCGGACCGCGATCACCTGGCTGGAGCAGCTCACCGCCGGCGACCGCAAGCAGAACGTCCAGTCCGAGGTGCAGACGGACCGCTACACCTTCAGCCGGCTCCAGACGTTGATTCGCGGTCGGGCACTGGACGACATCTACCCGACCCTGATCGGCGCCGACTCCTACGTCTTCCTCGGCAGCACCACGGTGGCGAAGGGCGAGGCGACCGCCTTCTACCAGGGCGACCTGGTGACCTACCGCTACCCCATGGGCCTGCTCGACGCCACCAAGAACGAGATCTACAGCAGCGACGGAGCGGAGATCTACCGATGACCGACAAGACCGCCAAGACCGCCACGACCTCGACGACGGCCAAGACCACCAGGACCGCGCGGAGCGCCGAGAGCGCCGACAGCGCCAGGGCCGGACGGGTGCTGCTGGTCAGCCACTACTACCCGCCGCACGTCGGCGGGATAGAGAACGTCGTCCGCCAGGAGGCCGAGCAACTCGCCCGCCGCGGCGTGGCGGTGACGGTGCTCACCACCGGCACCCGACCTGCCCGGGCCCAGCCGGGGCCGGAGCCGGAGCCGGACGCGGATGCGGTGACAACGCCGGAGAACGGGAAGCCGGGCGTACGGGTCCTGCGCTGCGCCGCCTGGAACGGGATCGAGCGCCGCACCGGCGTACCGTTCCCCGTCCCCTCCCCGCGGCTGCTGCTCGACGCGGTGCGCGAGGCGCGCCGGGCCGAGGTGATCCACCTGCACGACTGCCTCTACCCGACCTCCTGGGCGGCCTGGGCGGCCTCGACTCTCACCCGCACCCCGCTGGTCCTGACCCAGCACGTCGGCCTGGTGGCGCACCCCTCGGCACTGGTCCGCGCCGTGCAGCGGGTGGTGTACGGGGTGTTCGGCCGGGCCCTGTTGCACCGGGCCCGGCGGGTGCTGGTGCTGAACGACACGGTCCGCGCCTTCACCCGGGCACACGGTGCCCGCGCCCACGCCGTACGGCAGTTGGCCAACGGGGTGGACACCGTGCTGTTCCACCCCGCCGGTTCGGCGGAGGAGACCCGGCGGCTGCGGGAGGAGTACGGGCTGCCGGCCGACCGGGCCCTGGTGCTCTTCGTCGGACGACTGGTCCCGAAGAAGGGGTACGACCTGCTGCGCGCGGCCGCCGATCCGGCCTACGACCTGGTCTTCGTCGGGACCGGAGCCGGGGGGGAGGAGCACCGCGGCGGCGGCGCCGGCGTCCACCACCTCGGGGCCCTGCCGCCCGACCGGGTCGCCGAGGTCTACCGGGCCTGCGACGTCTTCGCGCTGCCCTCCACCGCCGAGGGCTTCCCGCTCACCGTGCAGGAGGCGATGGCCTCGGGGCTGCCGGTGGTCACCACCGACGACCCGGGGTACGCGCCGTACGCGCTGGACCGGGCGGAGGTCAGCCTGCTGCCGCGCGATGCGCAGCGGCTGCGGGCCGAACTGGCGGCGCTGGTCGCCGATCCGCGCCGGCGGAGGCGGATGGGGCGCTACTCGCGGTCCTACGCGGAGCGCAGCTTCGGCTGGTCGGAGCACGTGAGCGCGCTGCTCGGCCACTACGCGGCGGCGAGCACGCCGAGCGCCGGGTGGGCCCCGACGGGGACGAGGGCGGGCGGATGACGACCGACCGCCCGCGCTCCCCGGCGCCCGGTGCCGACGGGCCGGGCCGGCCGGGCCGAGCGAGCCGGTCGGGCCGACCAGTCCGGCCCGACCGGGCCGGACGCACCACCGGCGTCGGCCTCGTCGCGCGCCTCGCCCGCGCCGTCCGCACCGCCCGCCACGACCAGGTGGCCCGCAGCTCCGTCTACCTGATGGCCGCCACCGTCAGCACCTCCGCGCTGGGCTTCCTGTTCTGGGTGGCCGCCGCCCGGCTGTTCTCCCCGAGCCAGGTCGGCACGGCCACCTCGCTCACCAACGCGATCTCGCTGATCGCCTACTTCAGCCTCTGCGGCCTCAACAGCACCCTGGTGCGCTTCCCGGCTGCCCCCGAGCGGCGGCACGCCCAGATCAACCGGGCCGTGCTGCTGGTCTTCGGCGCGGGCTGCCTGCTCGGCACCGGCTACCTGCTCGGGCTGCCGCTGTACGGCACCCGGCTGCTCGCGGTGCGGGCCGACCCGGTGCAGGCAGGGCTGATCGTGCTGTTCTGCGCCCTGTCGGCGGTCAACCTGCTCACCGACGCGGTCTTCGTCGGCGAGCGGCTCGCCCAGTACAACACCCTGGTCGACGGGGTGTTGCAGGGCCTGGCCAAGCTGGGGCTGCCGTTCCTGCTGACGGGGCTGGGGTCGTTCGGGCTGGTCGCGTCCATCGGCGGCGGCTACGCGGTGGCGGTGCTGGCCTCGCTCTGGTTCCTGCGGCGGCGGATCGGGCTGCGCCCGACCGTCCTGGGCGGCGGCACCCGACTGCGCGAGCACCTGGGCTTCTCGGCCGGCAGCTACCTGTCCAGCCTGCTGAACCTGGTACCGCTGCTGGTGCTGCCGCTGCTGGTGCTGCAGCGCCTGGGCGCCGAGGCGGCCGCCTACTACTTCGTCGCCTTCCAGATCGCCAACCTGGCCAACGCGGTCCCGTTCGCGGTCTGCGAGTCGATGTTCGCGGAGGTGTCCGCCGACGAGTCGCGCCTGGTGCCCGTGCTGCGCCGCTCGGCCCGGCTGATCGTCCTGCTCCAACTCCCGGCCGCGGTGGCGCTGGCCGCCGGCAGCGGGTTGCTGCTGCGGCTGTTCGGCGGGTCCTACCCCGCGCGGGCCCAGGGCCTGCTGGTGGTGCTGGCGGTGGGCACCGGCGCGGTGGCGCTGAACACGGTCGGGAGCTTCGCGCTCAAGCTGGTCCGCCGGATGGCGCCGCTGGTGTGGAGCAACGTCGTCTACGCCGTGGTGACCGTGGGCCTGGCCGCCGCGTGGGCCGGGCGCGGACTGATCTGGTTCGGCTACGCCTGGGGGCTGGGCAACCTGGCCTCCGGTCTGATCGCGGTCCTGGCGCTGGCCCGCACCCCGCTGCCGGGCCGCACCACCGCACAGCAGACCGCCGCCGAACGGACGACCCCCGAACGGACCACCCCCGAACGGACCACCGCCCCCGCCACCCCGTCCCCCGCCCCGGCGGGCCCACGAACGGAACACGCCCCCATGAGAGTGCTGGTCGTCAACGCCTACGTCCGTGAGAACGCCGGAGACGCCGCCCTGCTGGCGGTGTGCCTGCGCCAGGTCCGCGCGGCCTTCCCGGAGGCCGTGGTCACCGTCGCCGGGATGGAGGACCCGGTGGTCCACCCGGCCTTCGACGGCGCCGCCAACATCGGCTCCATCCGCCGCTACGTGGCGGACGCCGGGATCGGCACCGCGCGCCGGATCGCGCGCAAGGCGCTGGGACTCCTGGCCCTGCCGCTCGTCCTGTCACTGCCGTCGCGCGCGCCGGGCAGGCTGCTGCGCACGCTGCTGCCGACCGAGGTGTGGCGCGAGGTGGAGGCGGTGGAGGCGGCCGACCTGGTGGTGTCGATGGGCGGCGGCTACTTCAACGCCCGCCCGGGCCTGGACGGTTACCAGAACGTCTTCTACGTGGCGCTGCCGCTGCTGCTGGCCCACCGCCGGGGCGTGCCGGTGGTGTTCGCCCCGCAGTCCTTCGGCCCGTTCCCGGCCCCGGCCCAACGCCGGCTCGCCGCCTACGTCCTGCGCCGGGCCGCGCTCGTCCTGACCAGGGAGGACGTCAGCACGGACATCCTGGCCCGGTGCGGGGTGCGCGGCGGCCCGGTGCGCCGGGCGGTCGACTCGGGGTTCGCCTTCGCACCCCCGCCGCGGGGCGACTGGCGGGCCAGGCTGGGGGTGGGGCCGGAGGTGCCGCTGGTCGGCGTGACCGCCCGGCAGTGGCTGGCGGCCGCCGAACAGGACCGCTACGAAAGGGCGTTGGCGCAGACCATCGACGCGGTGCGGGCCACCGGCGCCCAGGTGGTGCTGATCCCCCAGGTCACCACCGACTACCTGGGCGACGACGACCGGATCGTGGACCGCCGGATCGCGGGCCACTGCGCCACACCGCCCCTGCGGGTGGACGAGCGGGTCGACTTCCGCGAACTCAAGGGCCTGTACGGCGAGTGCGCCTACGTGCTGGGCACCCGCTTCCATTCGGTGATCTTCGCGCTGACCAGCGGGGTGCCGTGCATCGCGATCGAGTACGAGCACAAGACCCGCGGGATCATGCGGGACCTGGGGCTCGAATCCTGGGTGCTGCCGATCGCCGAGGTGTCGGCGGCCAGCCTCGGCACACTGGTCGAGCGGCTCCGGCTGGGGCGTGAGGAGTACCTGCGGGTGCTGGCCGAGCGGATGCCCGGCTACGTGGCCCGCGCCGAGGAGCTGCCGGAGCTGCTGCGCGCCGCCGCCGACCGCACGCCGGAGCGGGTGGCGGCATGACCGGGCGCACGGTCCTGCTCGCGACCCCCTACTTCCCGCCCGACACCGGCGG
Organism: Kitasatospora sp. NPDC089797; assembly: GCF_040684795.1. Classification (NCBI taxonomy): domain Bacteria; kingdom Bacillati; phylum Actinomycetota; class Actinomycetes; order Kitasatosporales; family Streptomycetaceae; genus Kitasatospora; species Kitasatospora sp. NPDC089797. The sequence goes on from NZ_JBFBGS010000005.1 coordinate 49,563, forward strand.
GGTCGAGCAGTACACCTGGGAGCTGGCCCGGCAGTTGCGGGCCCGGCACGGCTACCGGGTGGTGGTCGCCGCGACGGTGGGCGACGGCGGCCGCCCGGGCCGGCACGTGGAGCCGGACGGCCTGGTGGTGCACCGGCTGCCCGCCCCGCTGCGGGTCTCCCGCACCCGGCTCGGCACCGGCTGGCGCGCCGCACTGCGCACGCTGATCCGGGAGGAGCGGGTCGACCTGGTGAACGCGCACGCCCCCGTGCCGCTGTTCGCCGACGCCGCCGCCCGGGCCTGCGGGGACCTGCCGTTCGTGCTGACGTACCACACCGGTCGGATGCACAAGCGCGATCCGCTGGGCACGGCCGCCTGCTCGCTCTACGAGCACACCCTGCTGGCCGGCACCGTGCGCCGGGCCGCCGAGCTGATCTGCTCCTCCGACCACGTCCGGGGCGATCTCGCCCGGCTGTTCGCCGGGCGGGCCGTCACCGTGCCGCCCGGCGCCGACCTGGCGCGCTTCACCGCGAGCCCGGTGCCTGGCGCGCCCCGGATCCTGTTCGTCGGCTCACTCGCCCGTGCCACCTCCTACAAGGGGTTGCCCGATCTGCTGCACGTCCTGCCCGAACTGGCCCTGCGCGTACCGGGGGTGAGCCTGGAGGTGGTCGGGGACGGCTCGGCCGCGGCCGCGTACCGGCGCCTGGCGGACCGCCTGGGGATCGCCCCGCTCGTGCGGTTCAGCGGCCGGCTGGCCGGAGCCGAGCTGGCCGCCGCCTACCGCCGGGCCCGGGTGGTCGCGCTGCCCACCCACTACGACAGTCTGCCGAGCGTGCTGGTGGAGGCGATGGCCGTCGGGCGCCCGGTGGTCAGCACCCGGGTCGGCGCCATCCCCTCGCTGGTGACCGAGGACCGCCCCGGCTCCATCGACGGCGGCGGCACCGACGACGCCAACGGCCTGCTCACCGACCCCGGCGACCGCCCGGCGCTGGCCGCGGCGCTGACCGCGGTCCTGGGCGACGACGCACTCGCCCGTCGGCTCGGCGCCGCCGGCCGGCGCCGGGTCGAGGCCGGGTTCTCCTGGGAGCGGCAGGCCGACCGGACGGCGGAGGTCTTCGCCCGGGCACTGGCCGGCCGGCGCCGGCGCGGGGTGGCGGTGGTGGCCCCCTACTACCCGCCGAAGATCGGCGGCGTGGAGAACTACGCGGCCCGGATCGCCGACGCGGTCGCGCAGGAACCGGGCCTGCGGGCCGCCGTGATCACCAGCAACACCGCCGGCCGCCGCACCACGGTCCGGATCGAGGACGGCCTGCCGGTGGTCCGGCTCGGCACCTGGGCCCGGCTCTCCAACACCCCGCTCAGCCCGCTCTGGCCCTTCCAACTCCCGTACTGGCTGCGCCGCCTGGACATCGACGTGGTCAGCGCGCACGCCCCGGTGCCGGGCCTGGCGGACCTGGCGGTGGCGCTCGGCGGCGCGCGGGCCTCGGTGCTGACCTACCACGCGGGCTCGATGGCCAAGGGCGAACGCGGCGTGGACCGGCTGATCGGCTGCTACGAGCGGTTCCTGCTGCCGAGGGTCTTCCGCCGGGCGGCGGCCCTGGTCGCGGTCTCCCCGGTGTCACTGGCGGCCGGCCGTCGCGGTGCGCTGCAGATCCCGCCCGGAGTGGACACCGACCGCTTCACCCCCGGCCCGCCGGCCGCCCGGCGGCCGCCCACGGTGCTCTACGTCGGGCGGATGGACCGCACCTCGGCCTGGAAGGGCGTACCGGTGCTGCTGCGCGCCTTCGCCCAGCTGGCCGACCTGCCCGGGGCCCGGCTGCGGCTGGTCGGCGACGGCGACGCCCGGCCGGAGCTGCGGGCCGAGGCGGACCGGCTGGGCCTCGCGGACCGGGTCGAGTTCACCGGGGCGCTGACCGGCCCGGCCCTGGTGGCCGAACTCCAGCAGGCCGCCCTGCTGGTCCTGCCCTCGCTGAGCGCGGCCGAGTCCTTCGGGATGACCCTGATCGAGGCGATGGCCTGCGCCACCCCGGTGGTCGGTTCACGGGTCGGCGGCATCCCGTACGTGGTGGACGACGGCGTGACCGGCCTGCTGGTGGCGCCCGGCGACGAGCGCGCGCTGGCCGCGGCCTGCCGACGGCTGCTCACCGACCCCCGCACCGCCGACCGTTTCGGCACCGCGGGCCGGCGCCACGTCGCCGAGCACTACGCCTGGCCCGGGCTGACCCGGCGCTACCTGGAGCTGTTCGCGGAGCCAGCGCGGTCCTGACCGGCGCGGTGGGCCCCGGTGGGCGAGACGGCGGCGGCCGCGCATGTCCTCCCGCGTCGCCGTCCGATCGGGTGTCACTATCGGACCGATCCGCACGGAACAGGGCATTTCGCCCTTGAGGAGGAATCCGCATGCCCAGTCGTCCCCTCGGCCCGGCCGCCCTGCTGGCGGGCGCCGTGATCGTGTTCGCCCCGCTCACCGGCTGCAGCGGCGGGGTGGACGCGCCCGGGCCGGTCGTCGCCGCGCCCCCGCCGCCGGAGAAGGCCTTCGGCCAGGCCTGCACCGCCCTGTCCGGGAACGGCGGCGGCCTCGACGCCCTGGGCGGCCAGCCCGTGCTGACCGCGATCGACCAGACCAAGGACCTCGGTCAGCTGTCGGCCCTGATCAAGACGGCCAAGGCCAAGGACATCTTCGACTCGATGGAGAACGTCACCGTCTTCGCCCCGAACGACGCCGCCTTCGCGAAGCTGACGGAGGACCAGAAGAAGCCGCTGGCCACCCAGCAGGGCGCGGGGGACCTCGTCCGCAAGCTGATCGTGGTCCGGGACCTGCGCAAGGACGACCTCCAGGACAAGCAGTACACCTCGCTCCAGGGGGCCGTCATCAAGGCCGCCGGCAGCGGCGAGGACTACCGCATCGGCGGCGCGCAGGTGCTCTGCGGCAGCATCAAGACGGCCAACGCACGGCTCGCTGTCCTGGACACGGTGCCGTCCTTCGGCTGACGAGCGGCGTTCCCGAGGTGGGCCGGTCCGGTGGACCGGCCCACCTCGTCGTGTGCCGGGGCCCGGGCGCGGGCAGACTGCGCCGAACGGTCCGGGGTGTTGCGCCGAACGTGCGGATTCCGTGGCGAACATCCGATGACACGATGTCAGGTCATCCTGACGCGGGGCCTTCCCTAGGCACGCTCTGATCTCGCACGCGCATTCGCGTGACTGTCGTGTGGTCCGCCCGTCTGCGTCCAGCGGTGCGCGGTCGCGAGAGGAGACGCCGGATGGCTCCGGTCAGGTCGTTGCCCGGCGGTCGGTTCCCGACGGCGCTGCGCGGGCTGCTCGCGCTGCTCTGCCTCGTGCCCCAGAGCGGGCTCGCGGTCGCCGCGGCCGCGCCCGCGTACGCGCCGCAGGGGCTCCCGGAGCGGCAGCGGGCGGCGGTGGCCTGCACACCGAAGTTCGCCGGTGCCACCAACTGCGTCCGCTACACCTACAGCGGCGGCGACCAGACCTTCACCGTGCCGCCCGGCGTGACCAGCGTGTACGCCCGGGTCTTCGGCGGCGGCGGCGCGGGCTCCCCGAGCGCCTACTACACCGGCCAGTACGGCGGCGGTGGCGGCGGCTACACCACCGGCAGCATCGCGGTGACGCCCGGGCAGAAGCTGACCGTCACCGCGGGTCAGGGCGGCCTGTTGAACAGCACCGCCACGACCTACGGGGGTGGTGGCGCGGGCGGCCTGGGCGGCTACCAGAACCTCGGGACCGGCGGCAGCGGCGGCGGCCTGAGCGCCGTCTGGAACGGCGGTTACGGCACCAACCCGCTGCTGGTCGCCGGCGGTGGCGGCGGCTCCTCGCCCGGCGGCGACACCTTCACCCCGGCGGGCGGCAGCGGCGGCGGCAGCAACGGGGGCCAGGACAACCAACCCACCATCTCCGGCCGCGGCGGCAGCCAGACCGCGGGCGGCGCCGCGGCCACCCAGACCGCCTGCGCGGCCGCCCAGGCCGGCAGCCAGTACCTCGGCGGCCGCGGGGCCAGCGCCAGCACCTACGAGGGCGGCGGCGGCGGTGGTGGCGGCTACTACGGCGGTGGCGGCGGCGCCTGCCAACGCTCCGGCGGCTCGGAGGCCAACGGCATGGGCGGTGGCGGCTCCGGCTACAACCGGGGCGCCGGCGTCACCAACACCCAGACCTCCAACGGCACCAACGCCAGCGGCAACGGCGTGGGCGGCACCTCGGGCGGCCGCACCGACGCCCAGTACTCGAGCGGTATCGGCAACGGCGGCGGCTACACCAACGGCGGCAACGGCGAGGTCGTCCTCGAGTGGCAGACCCTGGTCGGCCTCTCCATCGCCAAGACCGCCTCCCCGACCACCTACGTCCCGGGCCGCACCCTCACCTACACGGTCGTGGTGAGCAACTCCGGTCCGGCCCCGGCCGTGGGCGCGGCGGTGCGCGACGCGCTGCCGTCGGCACTGTCCGGCTTCACCTGGACCTGCGCGGCCGGCCCCAACAGCGGCTGCGGCGACGCGAGCGGCACCGGCAGCATCGACACCACCGCCACCGTCGGGGTCAACGACCGGGTCACGTACACCATCACCGGCACCGTCCCGTCCGGCACCACGGGCACCCTCTCCAACACCGCGACGGTCACCCGCCCCGCCGCCTCGACCGACCCCAACTGCGGCCCGACCTGCTCCAGCACCGTGGACACCCCCGGACAGGTCACCACCGGCCTCTCGGTGACCAAGACCCCGGACAGGAACCCGTACGTGCCCGGCCAGCCGCTGACCTACACGATCACGGTGAAGAACGACGGCCCGTCGGACGCCACCGGCGTGAGCGTCCGGGACACCCTGCCCGCCGCGATCCAGAACTTCACCTGGACCTGCACGGCCGCCTCCGGCAGCAGCTGCGGCAGCACCGCCTCCGGCACCGGCAACATCAACACCACGGTCAACCTCCCGGCCGGCGGCCAGGTGACGTACCGGCTGACCGGCACCGTGCCGCCGGACGCCACCGGCTCCCTGGACAACCGGGCCACCGTCACCCCGCCGGCCGGCGTCACCGACCCGAACTGCTCGCCGAACTGCACCAGCACCGCCAACCCGATCCCGCCGGGCAACCAGGCCAACCTGGTGGTCTCCAAGACCCTGCTGACCAGCCCGGTGGTCCCCGGCCAGCCGATCAAGTGGCAGGTCAAGGTCACCAACAACGGCCCCTCGACGGCCCGCAACGTCGTCGTCACCGACCAGGTCCCGGCCGGGGTCACCGGCGCGACCATGGCCAACGACCAGGACTCCGCGGCCTGTCCGGTCAGCAACGGCACCGCGACCTGCCCGGCCGTCACCATCCCGGTCAACGGCACCGCCAGCTGGACCCTGACCGGCACCCTGTCGCCCGACGCGACCACCACCCCGACCAACTCGGCCGTGGTCACCGGCGGGCCCGACCCGTCCGCCTCCTCCCGGACCGCCGTGGCCTCGCCGACCGCCACGCCCACCCCGCAGGCCGGCCTGACCATCTCCAAGACCCTGCTGACCAACCCGGTCGTCCCGGGCGCCCAGATCCAGTGGCGGGTGACCGTCACCAACAACGGCCCGTCCCGCGCCCGGAACGTCGTCGTCACCGACCAGGTCCCGGTGGGGGTGACCAATGCCTCGATGGCGGCCGCGGACGGGACGGCCTGTCCGATCGCCAACGGCACCGCGACCTGCCCGGCCGTGGAGATCCCGGCCGGGACGTCGACGAGTTGGACGCTCTCCGGCACCCTGTCGCCGGACGCGACCACCACCCCGACCAACACCGCGGTGGTCACGGGCGGCCCCGACCCCTCGGCCACGGCCCGCACGGCGGTGGCTTCGCCGTCGAACTCGCCGTCGCCGCAGGCGAACCTGACGGTGTCGAAGTCCCTGCTGACGAACCCCGTGGTGCCCGGTCAACCGATCCAGTGGCGGGTGACCGTCACCAACAACGGCCCTTCCCGGGCGCGCAACGTCGTCGTCACCGACACCGTGCCGACCGGGGTCACGGGCGCCACGATGAAGGCGGACGCCGACGGGACGGCCTGCCCGATCAGCAACGGCACGGCCACCTGCCCGGCCGTCGAGATCCCGGCCGGGACGTCGACCAGCTGGACGCTGAACGGCACGCTGTCCCCGGACGCGACCACGACCCCCACCAACACGGTGACCGTCACGGGCGGCCCCGATCCCTCCGCCTCCACCCGCACGGCGGTGGCCTCCCCGACCTCCTCGCCCTCACCGCAGGCCAACCTGACGGTGTCGAAGTCCCTGCTGACCAATCCGGTGGTGCCCGGGCAGCAGATCCAGTGGCAGGTCACGGTCTTCAACTCCGGTCCCTCCCGCGCCCGGAACGTCGTCGTCACCGACACCGTCCCGGCCGGGGTGACCAACGCCACGATGACCGCCCGGGACGGGACGGCCTGCCCGATCAGCAACGGGACCGCGACCTGTCCGGCGGTGGAGATCCCGGCCGGGCAGACCGCCTCGTGGACGTTGACGGGCACGCTCGCCTCCGATGCGACGGTGACGCCGACGAACACGGTGACGGTGACGGGCGGCCCGGATCCGACGGCTTCGACGCACACGGCCGTTGCCTCGCCGTCCAACTCGCCGTCGCCGCAGGCGAATCTGTCGGTGTCGAAGGTGTTGCTGACGAATCCGGTGGTGCCGGGTCAGCAGATCCAGTGGCGGGTGAGCGTGACGAACAACGGTCCGTCCCGGGCCCGTAATGTCGTGGTGACGGACCAGGTTCCGGCGGGCGTGACCAATGCCTCGATGGTGGCCTCGGACGGGACGGCCTGTCCGATCGCCAACGGGACCGCGACCTGCCCGGCCGTGGAGATCCCGGCCGGGCAGACACTGACCTGGACGCTGACCGGCACCCTCGCCTCCGATGCCACCGTGACCCCGACGAACACGGTGACGGTGACGGGCGGCCCGGATCCGACGGCTTCGACGCACACGGCCGTTGCCTCGCCGTCCAACTCGCCGTCGCCGCAAGCGAATCTGTCGGTGTCGAAGGTGCTGGTGACGAATCCGGTGGTGCCGGGTCAGCAGATCCAGTGGCGGGTGAGCGTGACGAACAACGGTCCGTCCCGGGCCCGTAATGTCGTGGTGACGGACCAGGTTCCGGCGGGCGTGAACGACGCCTCGATGGCGGCCTCGGACGGGACGGCCTGTCCGATCAGCAACGGCGTCGCGACCTGTCCGGCGGTGGAGATCCCGGCCGGCTCCTCCGCGAGCTGGACGCTGACGGGCACCCTCGCCTCCGACGCCACCGTGACCCCGACCAACACGGTCACCGTCACCGGTGGGCCCGACCCCGCCACGCCGACCCACACGGCCGTTGCCTCGCCGTCCAACTCGCCTTCGCCGCAGGCGAACCTGTCGGTGTCGAAGGTGCTGGTGACGAACCCGGTGGTGCCGGGTCAGCAGATCCAGTGGCAGGTGAGCGTCACCAACAACGGGCCGTCGCGCGCTCGCAACGTCGTGGTGACGGACCAGGTTCCGGCGGGCGTGACCAACGCTTCGATGACGGCTTCGGACGGTACCGCCTGCCCGATCAGCAACGGGACCGCGACCTGCCCGGCCGTGGAGATCCCGGCCGGACAGACACTGACCTGGACGCTGACCGGCACCCTGGACCCGAACGCGACCACCACCCCCACCAACGGCGTCACTGTCACCGGCGGCCCGGACCCGACCGCCTCCAGCCACACCGCCGTCGCCTCGCCGACCGGCACCCCGACACCGCAGGCGGGCCTGAGCATCGCCAAGACCCTGCTGACGAACCCGGTGGTGCCGGGTCAACAGATCCAGTGGCAGGTGAGCGTCACCAACAACGGTCCGTCGCGCGCTCGCAACGTCGTGGTGACGGACCAGGTTCCGGCGGGCGTGACCAATGCCTCGATGGCGGCTTCGGACGGGACGGCCTGTCCGATCGCCAACGGCACCGCCACCTGCCCGGCCGTCGAGATCCCCGTCGGTGACACGCTCACCTGGACGCTGACCGGCACGCTCGCCCCCGACGCGACCACCACGCCGACCAACACGGCGGTGGTCACCGGCGGTCCCGACCCGTCGGCGACGGCGCGCACCGCCGTCGCCTCGCCGAGCTCCTCGCCGTCGCCGCAGGCCAGTCTCACCGTCTCCAAGGTGCTGCTCACCGACCCGGTGATCCCCGGCCGACAGATCCAGTGGCGGGTCACCGTCAGCAACGGCGGTCCGTCGCTGGCCCGCAACGTCGTGGTCACGGACACCGTGCCGGCCGGCGTGAACGACCCCTCGATGGCGGCTGCGGACGGGACGGCCTGTCCGATCAGCAACGGGACCGCGACCTGTCCGGCGGTGGAGATCCCGGCCGGCTCCTCCGCGAGCTGGACGCTGACGGGCACCCTCGCCTCCGACGCCACCGTGACCCCGACCAACACGGTCACCGTCACCGGTGGGCCCGACCCCGCCACGCCGACCCACACGGCCGTTGCCTCGCCGTCGAACTCGCCGTCGCCGCAGGCGAATCTGTCGGTGTCGAAGGTGCTGGTGACGAATCCGGTGGTGCCGGGTCAGCAGGTCCAGTGGCAGGTGAGTGTCACCAACAACGGTCCCTCGGTGGCGCGGAACGTCGCGGTCACGGATCAGGTGCCGGCAGGTGTGAACGACGCCTCGATGCGGGCTGATGCCGACGGGGCCGCCTGTCCGATCATCTCCGGCACGGCGTCCTGTCCGGCGGTGGAGATTCCGGTGGGTCAGACGGTGACCTGGACGTTGACGGGCACCCTCGCCTCGGACGCGACGGCCACGCCGACGAACACGGCGACGGTCACCGGTGGGCCGGATCCGACGACGCCGACGCACACGGCGGTGGCTTCGCCGTCGAACTCGCCGTCGCCGCAGGCGAATCTGTCGGTGTCGAAGGTGCTGGTGACGAATCCTGTGGTGCCGGGTCAGCAGATCCAGTGGCAGGTGAGTGTCACCAACAACGGTCCGTCGCGTGCTCGGAACGTGGTGGTGAGCGACCAGGTTCCGGCGGGGGTCGGCAATGCGACGATGACGGGATCGGACGGGTCCTCCTGTCCGATTGCCAACGGGACTGCGACGTGCCCGGCGGTGGAGATCCCGGTCGGTCAGACCATGACGTGGACGCTGTCGGGCACGCTCGCTTCCGACGCGACGGCCACGCCGACGAACACGGCGACGGTCACGGGTGGTCCGGATCCGGCGACGCCGACGCACACGGCGGTGGCTTCGCCGTCGAACTCGCCGTCGCCGCAGGCGCGCCTGACCGTGGCCAAGGTGTTGGTGACGAATCCGGTGGTGCCGGGTCAGCAGATCCAGTGGCAGGTGAGCGTCACCAATAACGGGCCCTCGGTGGCGCGGAACGTGGTCGTGTCGGATCAGGTGCCGTCGGGTGTGACCAATGCTTCGATGGTGGCGCAGGACGGGACGGCCTGTCCGATCGCCAATGGCACGGCTACCTGCCTGGCGGTGGAGATTCCGGTGGGTCAGACGGTGACCTGGACGTTGACGGGCACGCTGGCGTCCGATGCGACGGCCACGCCGACGAACACGGCGACGGTGACGGGTGGTCCGGATCCGACGGCTTCCACTCATGCCGCGGTGGCTTCGCCGTCGAACTCGCCGTCGCCGCAGGCGAACTTGACCGTGGCCAAGGTGTTGGTGACGAATCCGGTGGTGCCGGGTCAGCAGGTCCAGTGGCAGGTGAGTGTCACCAATAACGGGCCCTCGGTGGCGCGGAATGTGGTGGTGAGTGACCAGGTGCCGTCGGGTGTGACCAATGCTTCGATGGTGGCGCAGGACGGGACGGCCTGTCCGATCGCCAACGGCACGGCTACCTGCCCGGCGGTGGAGATTCCGGTGGGTCAGACGGTGACCTGGACGTTGACGGGCACGTTGGCCTCGGATGCGACGGCCACGCCGGTGAACACGGCGACGGTGACCGGTGGTCCGGATCCGGCGACACCGACGCACACGGCCGTTGCCTCCCCGTCCAACTCGCCGTCGCCGCAGGCGAGCCTGACCGTGGTCAAGGTGTTGGTGACGAATCCGGTGGTGCCGGGTCAGCAGGTCCAGTGGCAGGTGAGCGTCACCAACAATGGCCCGTCGGTGGCGCGGAACGTGGTGGTGAGCGACCAGGTTCCGGCGGGGGTCAGCAACGCTTCGATGGCGGGCTCGGACGGTTCCGTCTGCCCGATCGTGAGTGGCACGGCGACGTGTCCGGCGGTGGAGATCCCGGTCGGTCAGACCATGACGTGGACGTTGACGGGCACGCTGGCCCCGGATGCGACGGCCACGCCGACGAACACGGCGACGGTCACCGGTGGCCCGGATCCGACGGCTTCCACCCACACGGCTGTCGCCTCGCCGTCCAACTCGCCCTCGCCGCAGGCGAACCTGACCGTGTCGAAGGTGCTGGTGACCAACCCGGTCGTGCCCGGTCGGCAGATCCAGTGGCGGGTCAGCGTCACGAACAACGGTCCGTCGCGCGCTCGCAATGTCGTGGTGACGGACCAGATTCCGGCAGGTGTCTCGGGTGCGAGTATGACGTCCGACACCGACAACACCCCCTGTCCGATCGCGAGTGGAACGGCGACGTGTCCGGCGGTGGGGATTCCGGTGGGTCAGACGGTGACCTGGACGTTGACGGGCACGCTGGCGTCCGATGCGACGGCCACGCCGACGAACACGGTGACGGTGACGGGTGGTCCGGATCCGGCGACGCCGACGCACACGGCGGTGGCTTCGCCGTCGAACTCGCCGTCGCCGCAGGCGAACTTGACCGTGGCCAAGGTGTTGGTGACGAATCCGGTGGTGCCGGGTCAGCAGATCCAGTGGCAGGTGAGCGTCACCAACAATGGCCCGTCGGTGGCGCGGAATGTGGTGGTGAGTGACCAGGTTCCGGCGGGTGTGACCAATGCGTCGATGGCGGCGCAGGACGGGACGGCCTGTCCGATCGCCAACGGCACGGCTACCTGCCCGGCGGTGGAGATCCCGGTGGGTCAGACGGTGACGTGGACGTTGACCGGCACTCTGGCGTCCGATGCGACGGCCACGCCGACGAACACGGCGACGGTCACGGGTGGTCCGGATCCGGCGACGCCGACACACACGGCGGTGGCTTCGCCGTCGAACTCGCCGTCGCCGCAGGCGAACTTGACCGTGGCCAAGGTGTTGGTGACGAATCCGGTGGTGCCCGGTCAGCAGATCCAGTGGCAGGTGAGCGTCACCAACAATGGCCCGTCGGTGGCGCGGAATGTGGTGGTGAGTGACCAGGTTCCGGCGGGTGTGACCAATGCGTCGATGGCGGCGCAGGACGGGACGGCCTGTCCGATCGCCAACGGCACGGCTACCTGCCCGGCGGTGGAGATCCCGGTGGGTCAGACGGTGACCTGGACGCTGACCGGCACGCTGGCCTCCGATGCGACGGCCACGCCGACCAACACGGCCACGGTCACCGGTGGCCCGGATCCGGCGACGCCGACGCACACGGCCGTCGCCTCGCCGTCGAACTCGCCATCGGTGCAGGCGAACCTGTCGGTGTCGAAGGTGCTGCTCACCGACCCGGTGATCCCCGGGCAGCGGATCCAGTGGCGGGTGGCGGTGACCAACAACGGTCCGTCCAGGGCCCGCAACGTCATCGTCACCGACCGGGTCCCGGACGGGGTCGGCGGTGCGAGCATGACCGCCGCCGACGGTACGGTCTGCCCGGTCGCGGACGGGACGGCCGTCTGCCCGGCGATCGAGCTCGCGGTCGGCCAGACGGCCGCGTACACGCTGACCGGCACGCTGATGCAGGACGCGACCGTGACGCCGACCAACACGGCGACGGTCACGGGTGGTCCGGATCCGGCGACGCCGACGCACACGGCCGTCGCCTCGCCGTCGAACTCGCCGTCGCCGCAGGCCAGTCTCACCGTCTCCAAGGTGCTGCTGACCGACCCGGTGGTGCCGGGTGAGCGGATCCAGTGGCGGGTGGCGGTGACCAACAACGGTCCGTCCAGGGCGCGGAACGTCGTCGTCACCGACCGCATCCCGGACGGGGTGGACAACGCTGTCCTCCAGGCGGATGCCGACGCGACCCGCTGCCCGGTCACCAACGGCACCGCCGTCTGCCCGGCGATCGAGCTGGAGGTCGGCCAGACGGCCTCGTACACCCTGACCGGGACGCTGGCCCCGGACGCGACGACCACGCCGACGAACACGGCGGTGGTGACGCGAGGCCCGGATCCGAGCGCGACGGCGCACACGGCTGTCGCCTCGCCGTCGAACTCGCCGTCGCCGCAGGCGAATCTGACCATCGCCAAGGTGCTGCTGACCAATCCGGTGGTGCCGGGTGAGCGGATCCAGTGGCGGGTGACGGTGACCAACAACGGTCCGTCCAGGGCCCGGAACGTCGTCGTCACCGACACCGTGCCGGCGATGGTCGACGGTCCGAGCATGAGTGCGGACGCCGACGGGACGGCCTGCCCGATCAGCAACGGGACGGCGACCTGCCCGGCCGTCGAGATCCCGGCCGGCGCGACCGTCTCGTACACCGTGACGGGAACGCTCGACCAGGCGGCGACCAGTACACCGGTCAACGTGGCCGTCGTCACCGGCGGGCCCGACCCGACGGCGACCGCCCACACGGCGACCGCGCAGGCCAGCGAGACGGTGGTGCCGCAGGCGCGCCTGACGGTGTCGAAGGCGCTGGTGACCGACCCTGTGGTGCCGGGGCAGCCGATCGCCTGGCGGATCAGCGTCACCAACAACGGGCCGAGCCGGGCCCGGAACGTGGTGGTCAGCGACCGCCTCCCGGACGGTGTCGTCGGGGCCTCGCTCTCGCCGGACGCGACCCGCGCGGCCTGCCCCGTCTCGGACGGTGTGGCGACCTGCCCGCCGGTCGAGATCGCGGTCGGCGACACCGTCACCTACACGCTCTCGGGCACCCTGGCCCAGGACGCGACCACGGTGCCGGGCAACACGGCGCTGGTGACCGGCGGTCCGGATCCGAGCACCTCGACCCATACGGCGGTGGCCTCGCCGTCGAACTCGCCGTCACCACAGGCGAATCTGACGGTCGCCAAGGTGCTGGTGACCGACCCGGTGGTACCGGGTGAGCAGATCGCATGGCGGGTGACGGTCCTGAACAACGGGCCGTCCCGGGCGCGGAACGTCGTGGTCACGGACCGGATCCCGAGCGGGGTGTCCGGCGCGATGATGACCTCGGACGAGAACGGGGCCGCCTGCCCGATCGGCAGCGGTGTCGCGACCTGTCCGGCGATCGAGCTGGAGGTCGGGCAGCTGGCCTCCTACACGTTGAGCGGGACGCTGGACGCGAACGCGACGGTCACGCCGACCAACGCGGCGACGGTGACGGGTGGTCCGGATCCGGCGACGCCGACGCACACGGCGGTGGCTTCGCCGTCGAACTCGCCGTCGCCGCAGGCCAACCTGACCGTGTCGAAGGCTCTGCTGACCAACCCCGTCGTGCCCGGTCAGCAGATCCAGTGGCAGATCAGTGTCACCAACAACGGTCCATCGCTGGCGCGGAACGTGGTGGTGACGGACCAGGTACCGTCAGGTGTGACCAACGCTGCCATGGTGGCGCAGGACGGCACTCCCTGCCCGATCGCCAACGGCACGGCCACCTGCCCGGCCGTCGAGATCGCACCCGGCACCACGCTCACCTGGACGCTGACCGGCACGCTGGCCTCCGACGCGACGGTCACGCCGACCAACACGGTGACGGTGACGGGTGGTCCGGATCCGGCGACGCCGACGCACACGGCGGTGGCTTCGCCGTCGAACTCGCCGTCTCCGCAGGCGAACCTGACCGTGGCCAAGGTGCTGGTGACCAACCCGGTCGTGCCGGGTGAGCAGATCCAGTGGCAGGTGAGCGTGACGAACAACGGTCCGTCGCGGGCCCGGAACGTGGTGGTGTCGGACCAGGTGCCGTCGGGTGTGACCAGCGCTTCGATGGCGGCGCAGGACGGGACGCCGTGCCCGATCGCCGACGGTACGGCGACGTGTCCGGCGGTGGAGATCCCGGCGGGGGCGACGTTCACCTGGACGTTGACCGGGACGCTGGACCCCGGGGCGACGGTCACGCCGACGAACGCGGTGACGGTGACCGGTGGTCCGGACCCGGCCACGCCTACCCACACCGCCGTCGCCTCGCCCAGCGGCAGTCCCTCCCCGCAGGCGAACCTGTCGGTGTCGAAGGTGCTGGTGACGAACCCGGTCGTGCCGGGTGAGCAGATCCAGTGGCGCGTGAGTGTGACGAACAACGGTCCGTCGCGGGCCCGGAACGTGGTGGTGTCGGACCAGGTGCCGTCGGGTGTGACCAGCGCTTCGATGGCGGCGCAGGACGGGACGCCGTGCCCGATCGCCGACGGTACGGCGACGTGTCCGGCGGTGGAGATCCCGGCGGGGGCGACGTTCACCTGGACGTTGACCGGGACGCTGGACCCCGGGGCGACCGTGACGCCGACGAACACGGTGACGGTGACGGGTGGTCCGGACCCGGCGACGCCGACGCACACCGCCGTCGCCTCGCCCAGTGGCAGTCCCTCCCCGCAGGCGCGGCTGACCGTTTCCAAGGTGCTGCTGACGGACCCGGTCGTGCCGGGGCGGCAGATCCAGTGGCAGGTCGCCGTCACCAACCAGGGCCCGGCCACGGCGCGGGACGTCGTCGTGACCGACCAGGTCCCGGCCGGAGTGGCGGGCGCCTCGATGGCCGCCGACGACGGCACCGCGTGCCCGATCGCGGGCGGAACGGCCACCTGTCCGGCCGTCGACATCCCGGTGGGCTCGACCCGGACCTGGACGTTGACCGGCACGCTGGACCCCGGGGCGACGGTCACGCCGACCAACGCGGCGACCGTGACGGGCGGTCCGGATCCGGCGACGCCGACCCACACGGCGGTGGCCTCGCCGTCCAACTCGCCGTCACCGCAGGCGAGTCTGACGGTGGCCAAGGCCCTGGTCACCGATCCGGTGGTGGCGGGCGCGCCGATCGAGTGGCGGGTGACGGTGACGAACAACGGCCCCTCCGTGGCGCGCGGTGTCGTGGTGACGGACCGGGTGCCGGCGGGCGTGACCGGTGCGTCGATGACGGCGCAGGACGGGACGGCCTGTCCGATCACCGACGGCACCGCGACCTGCCCGGCCGTCGGGATCCCGGTCGGTGGGACGCTCACCTGGACGTTGACCGGGACGCTCGACCCCGGGGCCACGGTGACCCCGGCCAACACCGCGACCGTGACGGGCGGTCCGGACCCGGCCACGCCGACCCACACCGCCGTCGCCTCGCCGAGCGGCAGTCCCTCGGCCCGGGCCCGGCTGACCGTCGCCAAGGTGCTGCTGACCTCCCCGGTGGTGGCCGGGCAGCGGATCCAGTGGCGGGTCACCGTGACCAACGACGGGCCCTCGCTGGCGCGGAACGTGGTGGTGACCGACCAGGTGCCGGCCGGGGTGAACGGTGCCTCGATGACGGCCGACGCGGACGGTACGCCGTGCCCGATCGCGGACGGCGTCGCGACCTGCCCGGCCGTCGACGTCCCGGTCGGCACGGCGGCGGCCTGGACGCTGAGCGGCACGCTGGACCCGGACGCCACGGTGACGCCCACCAACACGGCCACCGTCACCGGCGGTCCGGACCCGGTCACTCCGACGCACACGGCGGTGGCGACCCCGACCGAGCCGATCACCGTGCAGCACGACCTGCTCCTCACCAAGCAGGCCGCCCCGGCGAACCCCAAGGCGGGTGACACCGTCACCTACACCGTCACGGCCACCAACCGGGCCAGCGGGACGTACCTCGGCGCCGTCATCACCGACGACCTCACCGGGGTCCTGGACGGTGCGGTCTACGGCGGCAACGCCCATGCCGGCACCGGGCGGACGGCCTACGCCGCGCCGAAGCTGACCTGGACGCTGGACATCCGGCCCGGCGCGACGGAGACGCTCAGCTACACCGTCACCGTCAAGGCGGACGCGGGCGGCCGGACGCTGGTCAACCGGCTCACCGCCGACGGCTCCAACTGCGGCGCCGACACCGCCGCCCGGCGGGCGGCTGAGGGCGGCAACTGCTCGACCAGCACCGAGGTGCAGTCGACGCCGAGCCCGAGCCCGAGCCCGAGCCCGTCGCCGAAGCCCCCGCTGCCGCCCACGGGCAGCGGCGGCTCGCAGCCCGCGCTGCTGGTCACCCTGCTGCTCCTGGTGCTCGGCGGCATCCTGATCGCGGCCCGGCGCTCCCGCCGCTGATCGCAGGAGGCCTCGGAGCACAGCGGAACGCCCTCGGGCGGTCGGTGGTACCGACCGCCCGAGGGCGTTTCTCATGAGCTACCGGAACCCGCCGATCAGGCGGTCCTGCGGCGGCCAGCCAGCCAGACGTAGACCAGGATGCCGGCGAACAGGAACAGCACGCCCTGGTAGACGGCGGCGTAGCCGGCGCCGGCCAGCAGCCAGATCGAGAAGGCGAAGGCGCCGAGGCCGAGGATCGCGTCCCGTACGAGGTGGGCGCCGTTGACCTTGTCGGTGGCGCCGCGGACCAGCCAGTACAGCTGGGCGGCGGTGGACAGCAGGTAGGGCACCACCGCGGTGAAGGTGGTGACCAGGACCAGCATGTCGAACGCGCCCTTGGCGCCGCTGGCGAAGTTGGCGATGGTCAGCAGCGAGGCGAGGGCGACGCTGATGATCACGCCGAAGGTCGGCACGCCGCGCTTCTCCTTGCCGAAGACGGCCGGGAACAGCCCGTCCTTGGCGGCCGCGTACGGCGCCTGGGCGGCGAGCAGGGTCCAGCCGTTGAGCGCGCCGGTCATCGAGATCAGCGCGGCGACGGCGATCACCGTGCCGCCCCAGGTGCCGCCGAACATGCCGTTCATGGCGTCCGAGAAGGGCGCGCTGGAGCTGACCAACTGCTGGTGCGCGACGGTGCCGAAGACGGCCAGGGTGCCCAGCAGGTAGACCACCGCGGCGCCGCTGGTGCCGAGCACGCTGGCCCGGCCGACGTTGCGCTCCGGGTCGCGGACCTGCCCGGCGCTCATCGCGGCCGACTCCACGCCCAGGTAGCTGAACAGCAGGATCGCCGCGGCCGCGGTCATGCCGCCCATCCAGCCCTGGCCGCTGGCGTCGAAGGGGCCGATGTTCTTCGGGTCGAAGAAGAACAGCCCGCCCACCGAGACCAGCAGCAGCGGGATGAACTTCAGGACGGTGGAGACGAGTTGGACCGCCCCGACGAACCGGGTGCCGGCCAGGTTGGCCAGTGCGGGCAGCCACTGGAAGGCCAGCGCGGCGGTGATCTCCAGCGGGATGCTGTGGTGAAGCGGTACCAGCACGTCCAGGTAGCCGACGGCGGCCACGGCCAGCGCGGCGTTGCTGACCCAGGTGGTGATCCAGTACGACCAGGCCGACAGGAAGCCGGCGAAGTCCCCGAAGGCCTCGCGGGCGTAGACGTACGGCCCGCCGGTGCGCGGGTTGCGGCGCGCGAGCTGGCCGAAGACCAGGGCCAGGGCGATCGCGCCGACGGTCAGGACGACGAAGGCGAGCAGGCTGACCGTCCCGAACGGTGCCACGGCGGCCGGGATCATGAAGATGCCGCCGCCGATGATGTTGCCCATCACCAGGGCGGTGGCGGTCGGCAGCCCGAAGCGGCGGCCGGCCTTCGGGGGCTCGGGGGTGACCGGGGCCGGATCGACCGGGACGGGGCCGGTCGGGCCGCCCGGTCGGGTCGCCTGCCGGGGTGCGGGCGGGCTGGTCTGCATGAGGGTGGTGCGCCTTTCGTGGTCCTGCTCGCGCTCGGTGGAGCGACCGTTCATGCTCGGACCGGGCGGCACCTTGCACCAAATCGGCGGGATTTGTTCTTCCGGTCCGGTCGATCACCGCAAGACTTGCGGTCGCGGGCCGGTCGGACGGGCACTCGTCCGGCGCGCCCCGAGCGGCTGTTCGACCGGTTATGCGGGTGTACGACCGCGTTCGTCCGGCCGGGGGAGATGTGTCACCCGGATGCCCCAGCGCGGTGGCGGCGCGCCCGGCGGTCGCGGGTTCGTGTGCCAACGTTGCCCCGGCGCCTCCCGGTGGGGCGTCGACCGGCCTGCCCGGCGGCCGTACCGGCCGTTCCGGTGGCGGGTCGAGACCGCAATGGGATCAATCGGACCAGAGGACATCTGATGTCGCTTCGTGGAAACATCCGCAAGGCCGCCGTGATCGCCGCCGTGGCCGGCGCCGCTGCTCTCGCCGCGCCGGCCCCGGCGATGGCGTTCAGCGCGTCGCACTCGTCGACCGCGCAGAGCCTGGAGTCGGGTTCGGCCGGTGTCGGCCTGTTCGGCCCGCACGCCAGCTGGCTCAACGTTCACGACAACACCGAGGACGACTGCTTCAGCGGCTGAATCGCTTGATCGACCGGTGAGCCCGGGAACCGCCACGGCGGTCCCGGGCTCACTGCTGTCGTGGACGGGGGCGGGGTCGTGGTCGGGATCAGTGCCGATGCCGATGCCGATGCCGATGCCGGGACCGGAACCGGGCGGGGTCGCTAGGCCACCGGCACGGCCGCCCGCTCGCGCAGCTCCCGCAGCACCGCGATGTCCATCGCGTGCCCGGTGCCGTCACCGCCGTGCTTGCGGTCCGGCGTCTCCACCAGCAGCGGCACCCCGGCCGTCTCCGGGTGCTCGAACAGCTCGCGGAACGGCTCCGCGCCGATCATCCCGGCGCCGATGTTGGCGTGCCGGTCCTTGCGGGCGCCCACCACGTCCTCCGAGTCGTTGGCGTGGATCAGCCGCAGCCGGCCGGGGCCGGCGGCCGAGGCCAGGGCGTCCAGTGCGGCCGTCACCCCGCCGGGGACGGCGAGGTCGTGCCCGGCGGCGAAGGCGTGGCAGGTGTCCAGGCAGACGCCGACCTTGGGGTGCCCGTCCAGCGCCTCCACGTACTCGGCCAGCTGCTCCAGTCGGGAGCAGAGCGAGCTGCCCTGGCCGGCGGTCGGCTCCAGCAGCAGCCAGGGGGCGTCGTCGCCGAGGGCGTCCAGCTCGTCCAGCAGCGGCCGGACGTCGGCGCGCACCTGCGCCATCGCCTCGGCCCGGCGCGAGCCGCCGCCGGGCGCCGTGCCGACCGCCGAGCCGGTGTGCAGCACGACACCGAGCGCGCCGATCGCGTGGCCGCGGTGCAGGGAGTGCCGCAGCGAGTCCGCCGAGCGTTCTCGGGTGGCCGCGTTGTCGGAGCCGAAGTTGATCAGGTAGGGCGCGTGCACCCAGGCCGGGATGCCCTGCTCGGCGCAGGCGGTGCGGAACGCCTCGTCCTGCGCGGGATTGCCCGCGGGGGTGGCCCAGCCGCGCGGGTTGGCCACGAACACCTGCACCGTTTCCGCGCCCACCTTCCGCGCGTACGCCAGACCCGTGCCGGCCAGGCCGCGGCCGGCCACCGGGACGTGGGCGCCGATCGGATTGCGACGGGCGGTGGCGGGCGGTACGGGCGCGGTGCTCATGCCCCCGAGGATGTCACGGGCCCGGGCGGGCGCGGCGCGCGGGCCCTTCGGCCCGCCGGGGGCGCGCGCCACGCCGGTGCGTCCCACCAGCGGCCGACGCCCCGTCAGCCCGGCAGCCCAGCCCTGGTGGCGGCCCCTCCGGGGCGCCCGTACCGTCGACTCGGCCGCACTCACCGACCGTCACCACCCGAACACGCCGGGACGCGCCGCCCCGCCGGGCCCCCGGAACCGCGCTCCACCGTCCCGTCGTCCCACCGCCCCACCGCCTCGTCGTCCCACCACCCCACCGCCTCGTCGTCCCACCACCCCACCGCCTCGTCGTCCCACCACCCCACCGCCTCGTCGTCCCACCGCCGCACCCCGCTCGCCGAAAGACAGGTCACCACTCATGCCCACGCGCCGGGTCCACCACCTCGCCGCGGCCACCGCGGCCGCCGCCACCGTCGTCACCACCACCCTCGCCACCCTCACGGCCGCCGTCCCGGCGCACGCCGACGGCGACGGCACGCTGCACCTCGTCCAGCCGGGAGAATCGATTCAGCGGGCGGTGGACGCCGCCGCCCCCGGCGACACGATCCAGGTCCTCCCCGGCACCTACCGCGGCAGCGTCCGCATCGCCACCCCCGGCCTCACCCTGCGCGGCTCCGGCCCGCAGACCGTGATCACCCCCGGGGACGGCACCGAGAACGCCTGCGCCACCGCCGGGCACGGCCTCTGCGTGGCCGGCACCGAGGCCGCCCCGCTGTCCGGCGTCACGATCGACGCCCTGGCCGTCACCGGCTTCCGGAAGAACGGCATCGACGCCAGCGGCACCACCGGCCTGACCGTCCGCGCCACCTACGTCCACGACAACGCCCAGCAGGGCATCAGCCAGGAGATGTCGACCAGGGCCACCATCGTCGGCAACCGCTCCGTCGACAACGGCCAGTCCGGCGTCTTCCTCGCCAACTACGCCTACCGCGAGGGCGGCGCGCCCGACACCGGGGGCACCGTCGTCCAGGGCAACGAGCTGACCGGGAACCGGGTCGGCGTCACCGTGCGCCGACTGCGGGTGCTGACCGTCGAGGGAAACCGGATCAGCGGCAACTGCAGCGGCGTCTTCGTTGTCGGCGACGAGGGCGTGCCCCGCGCCGGGGACCTCGACGTCAAGCACAACCGGGTGGTCGCCAACAACAAGTTCTGCCCGGCCAACCCGCGCCTCGGCGCCATCCAGGGCGCCGGCATCGTGCTCACCGGCACGGAGGACACCCGGGTGACCGACAACGAGGTCCGCGACAACGTCGGCGCCTCCGACTTCTCCGGCGGCATCGTCCTCTTCAGGAGCGTCGTCGGCATCCCCAACACCCGGGCGACCATCGCCGACAACCGCCTCAGCGGCAACGGCCCGGCCGACCTCGCCGACCGCGACACCGGCACCGGCAACACCTTCACCCGCAACACCTGCGCGCTCTCCGAGCCGACCGGCCGTTGCTGAACGCCCCCGATCGAGAAGGACAAGCCATGACCACCGCACCCGCCAATCCCACCGCCCAGCCCGCGATGCGCCTGCGCGAGCTCGTCTTCGGCGCCGCCTGCGCCGCCGCCGTCCGGGCCGCCGCCCGGCTCGGCGTCGCCGACGTGCTCGACGACACCCCGGCCGACGTCTCCGAACTGGCCGCCCGCCTGAACACCGAACCCCGGCAGTTGCGCCGCCTGCTGCGCGCGCTCACCTGCTACGGGCTCTTCGCCGAGACCGACGACGACCGCTTCGAGCACACCGAGATGTCCCTGCTGCTGCGCGAGGACGCCCCCAACTCGCTGCGCCACATCGCCCTCTGGTGCACCGAGCCGTGGACCTGGGAGGCCTGGCCCAAGCTGGACGAGGCCGTGCGCTCCGGGCGCAACGTCTTCCCCGAGCTGTTCGGCAAGGAGTTCTTCGACTACCTGCACAGCGACGCCGGCGACTCGGCGAAGGTCTTCGACAAGGCGATGACCACCTCCAGCCGGCAGTCCGCCGAGGACTTCGCCGACTACCTGGACCTCACCGGCATCGACTCGGTCGCCGACATCGGCGGCGGCCAGGGCCATGTGCTGGCCAGCCTGCTGGAGAAGCACCCGGCCCTGCACGGCACCCTGCTCGACCTGCCCAAGGTCGTCGCGGGCGCCGACCCCCGGCTCCAGGACGGCGGCGCCTTCTCGGCCCGTGCCCGCCTGGTGCCGGGCGACTGCCGGGTGGACATCCCGGTGCGCGCCGACCTCTACATCATCAAGAACATCCTGGAGTGGGACGACGACAGCACCCGCCGCACCCTCGCCAACGTGGTCGCCGTCGCCCGCCCCGGCGCCCGGGTCGTGGTGGTCGAGAACCTGGTCGACAACAGCCCGTCGATGCGCTTCACCACGGCGATGGACCTGATGCTGATGCTCAACGTGGGCGGGGCCAAGCACTCCGAGGAGAGCATGATCGAGCTGATGCGGGAGGCCGGCCTGGACGTCGCCGCCGTCCGCCCGGTCAACCCGTACCTGCACGCCTTCGAGGCTGCTGTCCGGGGCTGAGCCCGGCGCCCACGACAGCCGGCGGCCGCTGCTCCCCGATCGGGGGGCGGCGGCCGCCGGGCTGTTCAGGCCTGGTGCGAGGACTCCAGGTGGGCGAAGACCACCACGTTGTCGAGGTAGTCGCGCCGCTTCTTGTCGTACGCCCCGCCGCAGGTGATCACCCGCAGCTGGGCGTCCGGGGTCCTGCCGTAGACCTTCTGGTCCGGGAAGGCGTTCTTGGCGAAGGTCTCCACCGCGTCGACGGAGAAGACCGCGACGGTGCCGTCCGCGCGGGCGACCTCGATCTTGTTGCCGGGGTTCAGCAGGCTGAGCAGCAGGAAGACCGCCGGGCCCTTGGTGGTGTCCACGTGCCCGGCGACGACGGCGCTGCCGCGTTCGCCCGGGGTGACGCCGTCCCGGTACCAGCCGACCAGGTTCTTGTCGTCCGGCGGCGGCGCGTTGAGCTGTCCGGCCGGGTTGAGGGTGAGTTCGGTGAACGGCGCGTCCACCGCGATCTGCGGGATCCGCAGCCGGGTCGGCTTGGCGCGCCTGAGCGCCGGCGCGGCGGGCGCGGCGGCCGGGGCCGCGGGGGCGCCGTCCGCCCCCGGGACGGCGGGCGCGAGGGCCGCCGGGGGAGCGGCCTGACCGGCCGGCTGCTCCTCACCGGCCCGGGTGTCCACCGAGTTGTAGATCAGCAGCAGGCCGACCGCCGCGGCGCCCATTCCGACGCGCAGCAGCCGGGGCATTCCGGAGCCGGGACCGCCTGTCATTCCTGTCCTCCGCTGGAAGTCCGTCACCAGGAGCCCGTTCCGCGACGGGCCGCCGCCCCCGTGCGCCCCACCCCGGCCGGGGGAGACGCCCAGGGGCGGCGATGTGCGGCAGGGGTCAGGCGGCCGCGCCGGCCGTGCGGCGGCCGCGGCGCAGCGCGATGGCGCCCGCGCCGAGGCCGCCGAGCAGCAGCACCGCGCCGGAGGCGAGGCCGCCGCCGGACAGCGCCAGGCCGCCGCCACCGGTGTGCACGCCGCCGTGCGGGGAGGTGTGCTCGTCCTCGCGGCCGTCGGAACCCTTGTGGTCGTCGTTGCCCTTGTGCTCGTCGTTGCCCTTGTGGTCGTCGTTCCCCTTGTGCTCGCCCGAGCCGCCCGACTTCTTGTCGTCGTAGCCCTTCGAGTTGTCGGAGCCGCGGTCGGGCTGCTTCTCCTGCCAGGTGAGGTTCTTGCCCTGGTCCGAGGAGGAGCCGTCGGCGAAGGCCAGCGGAGTGCCGACGGTGAGGGCGGCGGCGACGGCCGCTCCGGCGAGCAGCGTGCGTGCAGAACGCATGGTGGGTGATCCTTCCGGCGCGCGGACCGCGACCGCCGGCACGGTGCCGGTCAAGGGGACTCGCGGGAAGTGGCGCCTGATCCACCGTCAACCACGGTGCGGCCGACTGCCACCGGAGCGTGGCGGCGCCGGTACGGGCTGTGCGCCCTTCGGGTGGTGTCCCGGGCGTGTTCACCCGGGTGCCCCGGCGATCCGGGTGAATCCTGGTGGGCGCCCGGCGCTGCGGCCGCGCCGGGCCGCCGTCGGGTGGTACGCGCACATGGGCCCGCCCCCGGCGCACGGCCGGGGGCGGGCCCAGACGGGACTGCGGACAGCGGCGGGCGGTCAGCGGTCCCAGCGGTAGAACTCGCGCGCCATGGCGTCCTTCGGCTCGCGCCAGGTGGCCGGGTCGTAGGCCTGGACGTAGGCGGTCAGGCGGTCGCTGACGGTCCGGAACTCCGGGTGGCCGAGGACCTTGGCGACGGCCGGGCCCGGCGGGCGGTCCGCCTCGATCAGGTGCAGGTAGACGTCGCCGAACTGGAACAGGCTGCGGCCGGTGACGCCGATCAGGTGCGGCAGTTCGCCGCGGTCGGAGTCGGCGAACACGTCGGCGATGTCCGGGGCCGCCTCGGGCTTCATCCGGGCGACGATCAGGGCGCGGTGGGTTCCGGTCACTGTTCGGCCGCCCGCTTCTCGACCTTCTCGCGGATCAGCTGCATCTGGATCCGGGAGTTCCGGTTGATGTGGTTGACCATGCCGTCGTCGTCCACCGGCGCGGTGGGCTTCATCGAGAAGTCCTGGATCCAGCGCATCCTGGTGCCGGCCGGGACCTCGGCGTACTCCCAGCGGATCTCCATGAACTCGAACGGGCCGGGCTCGACCCGGCGGGCCCGGACCGCCAGCGAGGAACGGTCGGTCTCGCGCTCGGAGACCCAGCTCCAGACCTTGCCGTTCTCGTCCGGGTGCATGGTGAGCCGGAACTGCACCCGGTCGCCGTCGCGCTCCAGCACCTCGACCGAGGCGTACTCGCTGAACAGCTCCGGCCAGTTCTCCAGGTCGTTGGTCATCTCCCAGACCAGGTCGATCGGGGCGTTGATGACGATCTCGTTGTCGGTGTGTCCGGGCATCTCAGGCACCCGCCTTCGCGGACAGGGAGCCGTTGACCAGCTCCAGGAACTCGTGCGGGGTCTTGGCGGACTCGGCGCCGGGGGTGACCTTGAGGTCGTGTCGGTTCTCCAACTCGCCGACGACGCCGAGCAGTCCGAGCGAGTCGACGCCGAAGTCGTCGAACTGGGCGCCCGGCTGCTCCAGGTCGCCCGGGTCGACGGTGACGCCGGCCCGGGCCTGGAGCAGGCCGGCCAGGTCGGAATAGCTGAGGGTGTTGCTCACGGGGGTTCCCTTCGAAGAGACTGCGGAATCGGGGGCTCAGGGCCGCTCCCCGCGCCGGAGCACCAGCGCGGAGTTGGAGCCCATCAGCCCGCGGCTGAGCACCAGCGCGGTGCGCAGCTCGGCCGGGCGGGCCCGGCCGGTCACCAGGGCGAGGTCGTGGCAGATCTCGGTGACGTTGGGGGTGGGCGGCAGCACGCCGTCCTCCATGGCCAGCACGGCGGCCGTCACGTCCAGCATCGGGGCGCCGCAGTAGGCGCGCCCGGTACCGGACTTGGGGGCGGTGACCGGGACCCGTTCGGCCGCCGGGCCGAGCGCGTCGGCCAGCGCCAGGGCCTCGGCCCGGTCGGCGGCGGGGACGCCGAGGGCGTCCGCGAAGACCACGTCGACCTCCTCGGGCGCCGTCCGGGCCTCGTCCAGGGCGATCCGGATCGCGGCGGCCAGTCCCTCCCGGGACTCCTCCCAGCGGGAGGCCCCGGTGAAGGTGGCGCCGTGCCCGGCCAGGTGGGCCCGGACGGTGGCGCCGCGCCGCCGGGCCGCCTGCTCGTCCTCCACCAGCAGCATCGCGCCGCCCTCGGCGGGGGCGAAGCCGCAGGCCTGCGCGGTGAACGGCAGGTAGGCGGCCTCGGGTCGTTCGGCCAGGCTCAGTTCGGGGTAGCCGAGCTGGCAGACCATGGAGTACGGCGCCAGCGGGGCCTCAGCGGCGCCGACCACCACGGCGTCGGTGCCCCGGCCCACCGAGCGGGCGGCGTGCGCGAGCGCGTCCAGGCCGCCGGCCTCGTCACTGGCGACCACCCCGCACGGGCCCTTGTAGCCGCCGCGGATCGAGATCTGGCCGGTGCTGGCCGCGTAGAACCAGGCGATGGACTGGTACGGTCCGACGAACCTCGGCCCCTGGCCCCAGAGTTGTTGCAGCTCGCGCTGGCCGAACTCGCCGCCGCCGGACCCGGCCGCGGTCACCACGCCGACCGCGAAGGGCTGTTCGGGGTCGGATCGGAACCCGGCGTCGGCCACGGCCAGGTCGGCGGCGGCCATCGCGTAGTGCGTGAAGCGGTCGGTCTGCACCAGGTAGCGGCTGTCGATCACCGAAGCCGGGTCGAACTCCCGCACCTCGCCCGCGACCTTGAGCGGCATCTCGGTGCAGCCCTCACGGGATATCCGGTCGAGGACGCTCACGCCCTGCCTGGTGGCCTTCCAGAAGGCATCGGCACCGACGCCGTTCGGCGCCACCACGCCGAGGCCGGTGACCACCGCCCGGCGGCCCTGCTGACGTGACGTCATGGAACTCACCCCGTTCTGTTGAGCACGACGGCGGACTGGAATCCGCCGAATCCGCTGCCGACCGAGAGGATGTGGCTCAGCGGCAGCTCGCGCGCGGTGCGCGGCACGTAGTCGAGGTCGCACTCCGGGTCGGGAGTCTCGTAGTTGGCGGTCGGCGGCACCACGCCGTGGGCCAGCGCCAGGGTGCAGGCGACCACCTCGATCGCGCCGATCGCGCCGAGCGAGTGCCCGACCATCGACTTGATCGAGCTCATCGGCGTCCCGAAGGCGTGGCTGCCGAGGGAGCGCTTGACCGCCGCGGTCTCGTGCCGGTCGTTCTGCTTGGTGCCCGAGCCGTGCGCGTTGACGTAGTCGACGTCGGTGCGGTCGACCCGGGCGTGGTCGAGCGCGTGGTCGATCGCCCGGGACATCTCCAGCCCCTCCTTGGTGAGGCCGGTCATGTGGTAGGCGTTGCCGAAGGTCGCGAAGCCGCCGACCTCCCCGTAGATCCGGGCGCCGCGGCGGCGGGCGTGCTCCAGCTCCTCCAGCACCAGGACGGCGCCGCCCTCGCCGAGGACGAAGCCGTCCCGGTGGGCGTCGAAGGGGCGGGAGGCGTGCGCCGGGTCGTCGTTGCGTTCGCTGGTGGCCTTGATGGCGTCGAAGCAGGCGACGGTGATCGGCGAGATCGGGGAGTCGGAGGCGCCGGCGACGCAGATGTCGGCGCGCCCCTCCTCGACGGCCTGGAAGCCGTAGCCGATCGCGTCCAGCCCGGAGGTGCAGCCGGTGGAGACGGTCTGCACCGGGCCGTGCGCGCCGACCCGCTCGGCCACCGCGGAGGCCAGCGTGCTGGGGGCGAAGGCCCGGTGCAGCTGCGGTTCGGCGTGCCGGTGGTCCACGTCCCAGCGGGCGCCGGTGGCGCTGACCAGGGCGTAGTCGTGCTCCAGCCGGGTGGTGCCGCCGACGGCGGTGCCGAGCGAGACGGCGATCCGCCACGGGTCCTCGGCGGCCAGGTCGAGCCCGGCGTCGGCGACCGCCTCGGCGGCCGCGACCATCGCGAACTGCACGTAGCGGTCGGCCCGTTGGACCTCGTCGGGGGTCAGCCCGTGGGCCTCCGGGTCGAAGTCGCACTCGGCCGCGATCCGGGAGCGGAACCCGGCCGGGTCGAAGAGCGTGATGCCCCGGGTGGCGGTGCGGCCGGCCGTCAGGAGGTCCCAGAAGGCCGGGATGCCGATCCCTCCGGGTGCGACCACACCGATCCCCGTGACGGCGACGCGCCGCGTCACGAGCCCACCTTGGCGGGTTCCGGCGGGCCGGCCGCCGCCGTGCCCTCGGTGCTGACGTGGCCGAGGTCGGGGCGCGGGGCGAGCGGGCCGCAGTGGAAGACCATCCGGGCCTCGGTGTCGCCGACGTTGCGGAACCGGTGCCGCATGTTGATCGGGATCATCAGCCCCTGGTTCGGCTTGAGCGGCCGGCTGTGCCCGTCCAGGTCCACCTCCAGGTCCCCGGAGATGACGAACACGAACTCCTCGGAGTACGGGTGGTAGTGCTCGTTGATCCGCTCACCGGGCTTGACGATCGCCAGGCCCATGAAGCCGCTGGTCGCCCCGCAGCTGGGCGGGGTGAGCATGGTGCGCAGCTCGGCGCCGTGGCGGCGGTTCTCCGGGGCGTCGTCGACGCCGATGATCGGCGGTAGTTGCGTGGTCATGATGGCTTTCCTCCAACGGAATTGACGACGCGTCAGGCTTCCAGCGAGCTGCGGTCGGTGACCGGGCTCATGGCGCGGGCGGCGAGCAGGGCGCTGAGGCCGGCGACGGTGCGCAGGTCGCCGGTCGGGCCGAGGTCCAGCAGCCCGGCCAGTTCGGCGGCCTCCTGGTCGCCCGCCACGCCGAGTGCGGCGGCCGGCTCGGCCTCGGCCGGTACGCGCAGGTCGACCAGGCGCACCACGGTGTCCTCGCGCTGGAAGACGGTGGCCGCCGCGACCGGGCCGGTCGGGTCGGCGGTGGCGAGGTTGTCGTGGTCGAAGAGCAGCTCGGCGACGGCCTGTCCCCGGCCCGGGCGGACCGGGTAGAGCACGGCGTGCCGGTGCAGCCGGCCGGAGGCGGCGGAGCTGGCGATCGCCTGGTGCCGGGCGGGCAGCGCGGCCTTGGCGAAGAAGGCGCGGGCGGACTGCGGGTCGCCCAGCTGCCGGGCCTCCTCCAGGTACGGGTTGAGCTCCTCCTCGACCGCCCGCACCTCGGGCTGCATGGCCACGTGGCGCAGCGCGTCGCCCAGGTTGCCGATCACCTCGACGGCCCGCACCACCCGGTTGCCGTGCATGAACAGCGAGGTGCGGTGCAGCCGGGTGTGCTCGTCCACCTCGGCCCGGGGGGAGGTGTAGCCGGACAGGATGCGGGCCACCTCGGCCTCGCTGCCGGGCTTGACCGTGAAGGTCAGCGCGTGGCGCACCACGCCGTCCGGGCCCGGCTCGGCCCGCGGCGGGCCGACGTGCCCGGCGGGCTCGCTGCGCGGCAGCCCGGGCGGGACCTCCATCGGGGCGCGGGTGCCGGTGGAGCCGGCCGCCGAGGTCTCGCGCAGGACGGCGTAGCGCAGCGAACGGAAGTTGTCGCTGACGCAGCCGTGCATCGGCTTGACCATCTCACGGTGGGCCGGGCTGTCCACCCACTGGAGGAAGGTCTCCTGGTCCTCCCACTCGCTGGTGATCAGCCACTGGCGGGGGTCGTTGATGGACTGGCACAGCTGGTCGCTGACGTGGCCGGGCACCGAGGCCACCTGGTGGCGCAGCTGCTCGTAGACATCGAGGAAACGCTGCTGGGCGCCGTCCTGGATCTCCAGCATCAGCACCACCCTCAGCCGGGTGTCGGAGTCTTCGTGCTGCTTCGGCTGCGGTTCGGACAGAGTTGTCATGATCCACTTTCTGCTCTCGGCCGCACGCGGCGGGCCGTGTCGGCCGCGTCCGGAGGTGCTCCCGGCCTGGGTTCTCGGTCTGGAGGGGGAGGTGCGGTGCGGTCGGCCCGGGCGGTCGGCGCCAGGCCTGAGGTCGATCGTGAGCGGCCGCCCGGGCGCGGCGCGAGATTTGCGGGCCATCCGGGCGAAGGGGCGGCACAGCGGCCCCCGGGCGGGGGATGGAAGAGCGGGGCCCCCGGTCGAGCGGGCCCGTCGGATGCGGCACCAGGCCCAGTCGCCGGGCCGCGGAATTCCCTTGAATCCCCTTACAGGGTGGAGCAATT
Source organism: Kitasatospora sp. NPDC089797 (assembly GCF_040684795.1). Classification (NCBI taxonomy): domain Bacteria; kingdom Bacillati; phylum Actinomycetota; class Actinomycetes; order Kitasatosporales; family Streptomycetaceae; genus Kitasatospora; species Kitasatospora sp. NPDC089797. Next base: position 78,695 of record NZ_JBFBGS010000005.1, read on the forward strand.
GATGAATCCGAAGGTTGACGACCGGGTGCCGGTCCTGATCGTGGGCGGCTCCCTGGTCGGGCTGTCGGCCGCGCTGTTCCTCGGGCGGCTGGGTGTCCGCCACCTGCTGGTCGAGAAGCACGCGGACACCTCGCATCACCCGCGTGGGCGAGGCAACAACGTCCGCACGATGGAGCTGTACCGGGTGGCCGGGATCGAGCCGGCGATCCGCGAGGCGGCCTCGGTGCTCGCCCCGAACCACGGCATCCTGCAGACCCCCGCGCTGACCGGCGAGGAGCAGGAGTGGCTGTTCCGGGAGATCGACCCGGGCGGGAAGCTCGCCCGGTTCAGCCCCAGCTCGTGGTGCCTGTGCAGCCAGAACGACCTGGAGCCGGTGCTGCTGCGGGCGGCCCGCGAGCTCGGCGGCGACCTGCGGTTCAGCACCGAGCTGGTCTCGTTCGAGCAGGACGCGGACGGCGTCACCTCGCTGCTGCGCAGCCGGGAGACCGGTGAGCAGCGGGTGGTGCGCTCGGAGTACCTGATCGCCGCGGACGGCCCGCGCAGCCCGGCCCGGACCCGGCTCGGCATCGGCCAGACCGGCAAGGGCGAGCTGTTCCACAACGTCAGCATCACCTTCCGCGCCAAGCGGCTGGCCGACGTGGTCGGTGACCGGCACTTCATCGCCTGCTACCTGACCAACCCGGAGGCGGACGGCGCGCTGCTGCCGGTGGACAACCAGTCCGAGTGGGTCTTCCACGCGCCCTGGCACCCGGAGCACGGCGAGCCGCTGGAGGCGTTCACCGACGAGCGCTGCGAGCGGCACATCCGCACCGCCGTCGGCCTGCCCGACCTGGACGTGGAGGTGACCGGCAGGGCGCCCTGGCACGCCGCCGAACGGGTCGCCGAGCGGTACGGCGCCGGGCGGGTCTTCCTCGCCGGGGACTCCGCCCACGAGATGTCCCCGACCGGCGCCTTCGGGTCCAACACCGGCATCCAGGACGCCCACAACCTGGCCTGGAAGCTGGCCGCCGTGCTGTGCGGCTGGGCCGGGCCCGGGCTGCTGGAGACGTACGGGCAGGAGCGCCGTCCGGTCGCCGAGGTCACCAGCGCGCGCGCCTCGGCGCGTTCCGCCGAGCACAGCCACCCGGGCTACGCGGTGGTGCCGGGCGTCGGCCGGCAGGCCGGGGTGCTGGCGGTGGCGCTCGGCTACCGCTACCCGCGCGGCGCGGTGCTCGGCGCGGACCCGGACGGCGCGGTGGTGCCGGAGAAGTTCGCCTCCTCGGGCGAGCCGGGCAGCCGGGCCCCGCACCAGTGGCTGCTCTGCGCCGGCGTGCGGCTGTCCACCCTGGACCTGTACGAGCAGGCGATGGTGCTGCTCACCGACCCCGAGGGCACGGCCTGGCAGCAGGGCGCCCGGCGGGCGGCCGACCGGCTGGCCGTCCCGTTGGACGCCTACCGGATCGGCGACGGCGCCGAGGACGACCTGGCGCCGGAGCCGGGCACGGACTTCGCCGAGCTGCACGGCGTCGGCCCGGGCGGTGCGGTGCTGGTGCGCCCGGACGGCTTCGTCGCCTGGCGCTCGCCGGGCCCGGTCGCCGACCCGGAGGCCGCGGTGGAGGCCGCGCTGCGGGCGGTGCTGGACCTGTAGGACGACGCGGACGGGCCCGCCGGTCGAGTGTGCGACCGGCGGGCCCGTCCGTGCGGCCGACGGGGATCAGTGGCCGCCCGCGTCGACCACCTCGACGTCGGCGACCTCCCGTTCGATCTCCTCGGCCGGCAGCGCGACCCGGATCGCCCAGAAGTAGACGGCCAGCGAGAACACCGAGACGATCGCCATGTCGTACCACATCGGGATCCGGCCGGTGCCGTCGCCGAAGCCGCCCTGCCAGGAGACCAGCCCGAGGCCGAGCAGGTAGACCGGCAGCCACTGGGCGGCCTTCCAGTTGAGCCGCGGCGCGTTCGGCAGGCGCTTCCTGATCGCGTACGCCGCGTAGCCGCCGAGCAGCAGGTAGCCGAGCACGATCGCGATGCCCAGCCGGGACAGGGTCTGCCAGCCGGCCCAGTAGATGATCAGGCTGGCGACCACGAAGGAGGCCGGGGAGATCACGCCGCCCAGCGGCAGCCGGTAGGAGCGCTCGCGGTCGGGCAGCCGGCGGCGCAGGGCGCCGAAGGCGAGCGGGGCGCCGGCGTACATCAGCACGCTGGCCGAGGTGATGAAGCCGACCAACTGCTGCCAGCTGGGGAAGGGCAGGAAGCAGACCACGCCGGTCACGAAGGAGACGATCAGGCCGAACCAGGGCACGCCGTTGCGGTCCAGCCGCTCGAACTTCTGCGGGGCGTAGCCGTTGCGGCTCAGGCCGTAGGAGATCCGCGAGGTGGAGGTGGTGTAGATCAGACCGGTGCCGGCGGGGGAGATCACCGCGTCGACCTTCAGCACGTAGGACAGCCAGCCGAGGCCGACCAGGGTGGCCAGGCCGGCGAACGGCCCGTCGATGCCGGGGAAGTCGAGCTTCGCCCAGCCCCCGGCGAAGGCGCCGACCGGCAGCGCGCCGATGAAGACGACCTGGAGCAGGGTGTAGATCAGGGTGCCGATGGCGACCGAGCCGAGGACGGCGCGCGGGATGTCGCGCTTGGGATTGCGGCTCTCACCGGCGATCTGGATGGCCTGTTCGAATCCCAGCAGCGCGAAGATGATGCCGCTGGTGCTGATCGCGGCGAGCACGCCCTTGGCGCCGAAGGGCGCGAAGCCGTGCGAGGTGAAGTTGGAACCGTGGAAGTTGGTGAGCGCCAGCACGAAGATCGTGAACAGAGGGACGAAGATCTTCAGCCAGGTGGCGATGCTGTTGGTCCGGGCGAGGACCTTCACACCGAGGAAGTTGACCGCGACGAAAACCGCCATCAGCAGGGTGGCGACGATGAATCCGCTGGTGGTGAGGGTGCCGTTGGCGTTCTGCAGCCCGCCGGCCCAGGGCGCGTCCTTGGCGTAGCCGATCATGGCCTCGACCTCGATCGGTGCCACGGTGGCCGCCTGGAGCCAGGAGAACCAGCCGAAGGACATGCCGGCCAGGCCGCCGAACGCGTAGTGGGGGTAGCGCGCGGTGCCGCCCGAGACCGGGAAGAGCCCGCCGAGCTCGGCGTGCACGAGGGCGAGCAGCACGATCGCGACGGCGCCGATGCCCCAGGAGACGACCGCCGCCGGGCCGGCCGCGGTGACGGCGCTCTTGGCGCCGAAGAGCCAGCCGGAGCCGATGATCGAGCCGACCGAGGCCCACATGAGGCCGACGAGGCCGACGTGGCGCTTGAGCGACCGGTGGGTGGTCCCGCTGGGGTCCGTGCTCCGGCCGGGCGGCGACATCTGGTGGAGGGAAGCCATGGATGGTCTCTCTGTCTGTGGGGGCTCCGGGGTGGGCGGAGCGCGGAGAGTTGCCACACAGTAGGGCTATTCATAGACCTCTGCACAGATTCCATTGCTGAATGTTTACTTTCTTTGCCGGATATCCGTGCAGGTAGGGGGCGGTCTGTTCCTGGGTGTATTACGCGACCGGTGAGCCGGTCCAGTATTTGAGCACGAATTGAGCTCCGCGGTGGGATCCGGCATTGTGGAGCGCCCGCTGATTCATAGGAATGATCCGGCCCGCATAGCCATTCCGCGGGCCGGGCGGCGTAGGCTGGTCCGGTGCGTTTCGTGATCCTCCCGCCGCCGGTCCGCTAGCGGGCGGCCATCCGACCGACCCGGCCGAGCGGGAGAGCCCCTCGGTGCCGGGGCGATGACTGCCGCCCGCGTACCCCGCGGACCTGAACCGGCGATCATCGTGGAGCACCGACGCATGACCTCGTACACCACCGTGCCGTTCCGGCACGGCCTGTTGTCCATTTCCGCCGCCGCCGTCGCCTGGGGGGTGGGCGGAGCCGTGGCCGCGCTGCTGATGCGCACCAGCGGCCTCGGCCCGGTGGCCGTCTCCTGCTGGCGCTTCGGCGTCGCGGCGCTCTGTCTGGCGCTGCTGCCCTCGGGCGCCCCGCGTGCCTCGGGGCCTGCGGCGGCCTCCGGCGGGAAGCGCGGCGCCGCCGGGCTGACCGGCCTGGGGCTGGCCGTCAGCCAGTGCGCCTACTTCGGCTCCGTGCAGTGCGCGGGCCTGGGGCTGGGCACCCTGATCACGATCGGCGCCGGGCCGGTGCTCACCAGCCTGGGCGCCCACCGGCTGCTCGGTGAGCGCCTCACCGGGCGGGCGGCCGCCGCCGTGGCGCTGGCCCTCGGCGGGCTGGCGCTGCTGGTGGCCTCGCCGGCCGCCGGGCCGCGTCCGGCGCTGGGCATCGCCCTGGCGGTGGTCGCGGGCGCCGGCCAGAGCGGGCTGACCCTGTGGGCCCGGGGCGGCGGCTCGGCCCGGGCCAGCACCGGCGCGTTCACGACCGGGCTGCTCTGCCTGCTGCCGTTCGCGGCGCTCCAGGGCGTGCTGCCGAGCACCGGGCAGCCGGCGCTGACCGGGGGAGCGCTGCTGTTCCTCGGGACGGTGCCGACGCTGCTCGCCTACCGCTGGTACTTCAGCGGTCTGACGGCCGTACCGGGCACCACCGCCTCGGTGCTGGTGCTGCTGGAGCCGGCCACGGCGGCGGTGATCGGCGTGCTGTTCCTCGGCGAGCCGGTCACGGCCGGCCTGCTGGCCGGGTCGGTGCTGCTGCTGGCCGCGATCGCGGCGCTGGCCCGGGCGTGACCCGGCGCGCGGCGGCGTGCACCCGGGCGGGCGAGCTGTGGTCGCCGGGTGCGCGCCGCCGTGCTGTGGTGAGCCGCATGACGATCTCACGCGCGGCCCGGGTGGCCGTCACGACCGCGACCACCGCTCTCCTCGCCGTCGGCGCCGCCGCCCCCGCCACCGCGGCGGCGGGCGGACGGCGCGACGTCACCGCCGCCACCTGCCGGGCCGCGGGCGGCCACGTCGAGGGCAGCGGCTACTGCGTGGACGCGAGCGGCGAGGACGCCTGGGGCGCCGAGATCGACGGCCAGGCGGTCAACCCGAACCCGCGCCCCGGTTTCGAGTGAGGCGCGGCCCGGGCCCGCGCCGCGGCCGGTTCACGGCACCGGCCGCAGGGTGACCGGCGCCGGGGTGAGCGCCCGCAGCACCAGGTCGATCCGGACCTTGGCGGCGCCGGCCCGGTGCAGGGCGGCCGAGACCTCCCGCAGCTCCTCCGGGCCGGTACAGGCGAGGCGGAGCTCCAGGTCGGCGTCCCCGGCGAGGGCGAGGCCGCTCTGGACGGCGGGGAACTCCGCCGCCAGCCGGTCGAAGTCGAGCGGGACCGGCCCGTGGCTGATCCGGGCGATCGCGTGCAGCGCCCGGGCCTGCCCGGGGTGTCCCGGAGCGGGTTCGAGCCCGTCCGGGACGAGGCGGAGCGGGGCCGTCACCGGTGCTGGAGGCTGGCGGTCGGGGTCGGGGAGGCGGCCGCGCCGACCGGCGGCGCGACGAGGCGCGGGTCGAGCACCAGGGTGTCGACGCCGAGCGGGCTGATGAGGGTGCGCAGGGCGGCCTCGCCGAGCTCGGTGTAGGCCTGCTCCGGCCCCAGGAGGGCGGTGAGGCCCTCGGGGCTGGAGAACCCGATCGCGCAGCGGCGGCCGTCGCGCATGCGGAAGAGACGGAGGGCGGTGGTGCTTCCGGTGCCGGTGGTGGTCACCGGTACGTGCCAGACGACGCAGGCCATGCGGATGCTCCCGGGTAGGGGTGGTGGTGTGGCTGCCGGAACTGCTTCTCCGACGCTAGGTCGGCTCGTGCCGGGCGTCGCCGGTCCTGACGCAGCGTTGACCGAATGGGGTGGTGCGTTGACGCACTCCTGACACCCGACTCACCCGATTGGACTACACCAGTTCCGCGCGGGCCCGAACTCGGCCCGAACGGGGTCGTACAACCGGCCCAACCCCGCCCGTCCCGTACGGCCCGGGGGCGCTCCGCTTGCCGCGCTGCGCGCTCCGGACCACGGTGGATCCGTCCCCGGCGGCGCGCCGCGCGGGCCCCCGGATCGGACCGGCGCACGCTCCGGGGCGGGGGGAGGTGGAGCGAGGGGCCCGGGACGAGATATCTTGACGTCAAGACGTTGGAGACGTGAAGCGGAGTACCGATGACTGACTCGACCATCATCTATACGCACACCGACGAGGCTCCGGCCCTGGCGACCTACTCGTTCCTGCCGGTGGTCCAGGCGTACGCCTCGACGGCGGGTGTACGGGTGGAGACCCGTGACATCTCCCTGGCCGGGCGGATCATCGCCAGCTTCCCGGAGCGTCTGACCGAGGCCCAGCGGATCGGTGACGCCCTGGCCGAGCTGGGTGAGCTGGCCAAGACCCCGGACGCCAACATCATCAAGCTGCCGAACATCTCGGCCTCGGTGCCGCAGCTGAAGGCGGCCGTCGCGGAGCTCCAGGCCCAGGGCTACGCCCTGCCGGACTACCCGGACGACCCGCGGACCGCCGAGGACGAGGACGTCCGCGCCCGCTACGACAAGATCAAGGGCAGCGCCGTCAACCCGGTCCTGCGCGAGGGCAACTCGGACCGCCGCGCCCCGCAGTCGGTCAAGAACTACGCCAAGACCCACCCGCACCGGATGGGCGCCTGGACCGCCGAGTCCAGGACCAACGTCGCCACCATGGGCGAGAACGACTTCCGCTCCACCGAGAAGTCCGCGGTGATCGCCGCCGACGGCGCCCTGCGCATCGAGCTGGTCGGCCAGGACGGCGCCACCACCGTGCTGCGCGAGAAGGTGCCGGTGCTGGCGGGCGAGGTCGTCGACGCCTCGGTGATGCGCGCCGCCGCCCTGAACGACTTCCTGGCCGCCCAGGTCGCCAAGGCCAAGGCCGACGGCGTGCTGTTCTCGGTGCACCTCAAGGCCACCATGATGAAGGTCTCCGACCCGATCGTCTTCGGCCACGTGGTCCGCGCCTTCTTCCCGAAGACCTTCGCCCAGTACGGCGAGGCGCTGGTCGCCGCCGGCCTGAACCCGAACAACGGCCTCGGCGGCATCCTGGCCGGCCTGGACGCCCTGGAGAACGGCGCCGAGATCAAGGCCTCCTTCGAGGCCGAGCTGGCCGACGGCCCGGCCCTGGCCATGGTCGACTCGGACAAGGGCATCACCAACCTGCACGTGCCGAGCGACGTCATCGTCGACGCCTCGATGCCGGCCATGATCCGCACCTCCGGCCACATGTGGGGCCCGGACGGCCAGGAGGCCGACACCCTCGCCGTGCTGCCGGACAGCAGCTACTCCGGCGTGTACCAGGCCGTCATCGACGACTGCCGCGCCCACGGCGCCCTGGACCCGGCCACCATCGGCTCGGTCCCGAACGTCGGCCTGATGGCCCAGAAGGCCGAGGAGTACGGCTCCCACGACAAGACCTTCGAGATCGCCGAGGCCGGCACCGTCCGCCTGGTCGACGCCGAGGGCAACGTGGTGCTGGAGCAGGCCGTCCAGCCGGGCGACATCTTCCGCGCCTGCCAGACCAAGGACCTGCCGATCCAGGACTGGGTCAAGCTGGCCGTCACCCGCGCCCGCGCCACCGGCGACCCGGCCGTGTTCTGGCTGGACGCCGACCGCGCCCACGACGCCGTGCTGATCGAGAAGGTCAAGGCGTACCTGCCGCAGCACGACACCACCGGTCTGCGGATCGAGATCATGTCCCCGGTCGAGGCCACCACGTTCTCGCTGGAGCGCATCCGCCGCGGCGAGAACACCATCTCGGTCACCGGCAACGTGCTGCGCGACTACCTGACCGACCTGTTCCCGATCCTGGAGCTGGGCACCAGCGCCAAGATGCTGTCGGTCGTCCCGCTGATGGCGGGCGGCGGCCTGTTCGAGACCGGCGCCGGCGGCTCCGCCCCGAAGCACGTCCAGCAGCTGGTCAAGGAGAACTACCTGCGCTGGGACAGCCTGGGCGAGTTCTTCGCGCTGGCCGCCAGCTTCGAGCACCTGGCCGGCTCCACCGGCAACGCCCGCGCCCAGGTGCTGGCCGACACCCTGGACCGCGCCACCGGCACCTTCCTCAACGAGGACAAGTCGCCGAGCCGCCGCCTCGGCGGCATCGACAACCGCGGCAGCCACTTCTACCTGGCCATGTACTGGGCCCAGGAGCTGGCCAAGCAGACCGCCGACGCCGAGCTGGCCCAGGCCTTCGACGGTCTGGCCAAGGCGCTCACCGAGCAGGAGAAGGCCATCGTGGACGAGCTGAACGCCGTCCAGGGCTCGGCCGTCGACCTCGGTGGCTACTACCAGCCCGACCCGGCCAAGGCCGCGGCCGTGATGCGCCCGTCCAAGACCTTCAACGAGGCGCTCGCCAACCTCGGCTGATCCCCGAGGGCCGAAGCACCGGGAGGCCCCCGGGTCCGTCACCGACGGACCCGGGGGCCTCCCCGCGTGTCGGGCCGGTCAGACGAGCCCCAGCACCACCCCGGTGCCGGTCAGCAGCAGCAGGGCGGCGCCGTTGGCGCGGGGCAGGGCGAGGGCCGTGCCGACCGCCTCGCGCAGCAGCTGGTACGGGCCGTGCGCGAGCGGTCCGTCCGCGCCGAGCACCCGGGCGGGGGCGCCGGCCCGGTGGGCGGCCAGGGCGGAGCGGACGGTGTGGAAGCCGCTGGTGACCACGGTGCAGCGGTAGCCGGGGCGCTCGGCGGCCATCAGCGCGGCGCTGAACCGCAGGTTCTCGGCGGTGTTCACGGCCCGCTCCTCGCGCCGGATCCGCTCGGCCGGGACGCCCCGGGCGAGCAGGTAGCGGGCCATCGCGCCGGCCTCGGTGCAGTCCTCGTGCGGGCCCTTGCCGCCGGTCACCAGGAGCAGCGGGGCGTGCCCGGCAGCCTCCTCCGCGGCGAAGCGCTCCAGCGCGGCGTCCAGCCGGGCCCGGAGGGTGGGCGCGGGCTCGCAGCCGTCCAGCGCGGCGCCCAGCACCACCAGGTAGTCGGCCCCGGCGGGCACCGGCCGGCGGCGCTGGCGCAGCGCGCAGCCGAGGAAGCCGAGCAGCCAGAGCAGGACGTACCCGCCGAGCAGGACGGCGAGGAGGAACAGGGCGTGCATACCCCTCGAACGCGTCCGGCCGGAGCACTGTTCCGGAGCGGCCCGAACATGACGGAGCCCACGTCCCCGGGGTGGGGACGTGGGCTCCGTCGGCTTCCCGGCGGCCGGGTCAGCCGGCTTCGGCGGCCGGGGCGGCGGGGGGCGTGGGCGTCGCGGGGGCGGCGGCCGGGCGCGGGCCCTTCTTGTGCAGCGAGGCCAGGTAGGCGTTGTACGCCTCCAGCTCCGCGTCGCCGCTGCGCTCCTCGGCGCGGTCCCGGCGGCGGGCGTGTCGCTGCTCGGAGCCCATCCACTGGTAGACCAGGGCGATCAGCACGATCGCGGTCGGGATCTCGCCGAACGCCCAGGTGATGCCGCCGGCGAGTTTCTGGTCCTCCAGGAGGTCCGTCCCGGGCGGTGCGCCCTGGAGGGTGAAGGTGGTCACCAGCGGGTGGCTGGCCATCATCACCGCCACGCCGAAGAAGGCGTGGAACGGCATCCCCATGAACAGCTCGATGATCCGCATCACGTGCCCGGGGCGGTGCGGGCCCGGGTCGACGCCCATGATCGGCCAGAAGAAGGTCAGGCCGGTCATGAGGAAGTGGACCATCATGAAGATGTGCCCGAGCCGGTACTGCATCAGGAAGTCGAACGCCGGGGTGAAGTAGACCCCGTACAGGCTCGCGATGAACATCGGGATGGTGAAGGCCGGGTGCGAGATCACCCGGACGTACCGGCTGTGCAGCAGCGCCACCAGCAGCTCGCGCGGCCCGCGGGGCCGGCCCTTGCCGGCCGGGCGCAGGGCGCGCAGCGCGAGCGTGATCGGGGCGCCGAGCAGCAGCAGGATCGGCGTCAGCATGGACAGCACCATGTGCTGGATCATGTGCGCGCTGAACAGCACCATGCCGTAGCCGTTCAGCCCGGTGCAGGTCACCAGCAGCATGCTGGCGACGCCCGCGACCCAGCCGACCACCCGGCCGATCGGCCAGCGGTCCCCGCGCCGGTACAGCCGGACCACACCGGTCAGGTACAGCGCGAGCGCGACCAGGCCGCCCAGCAGGAACACCCAGTCGGGGGACCACGTCCACACGTTGGAGAGGGTGAACGGGCCTAGCTGGGTCATCCCGCCGTGGTGGTGCATTCCTGACATTCCGTCGCCCATCGGCGGGTCCCGCTTCCGTCCTCGTGGTCCCCGCTGGGGGTCCGGTTCGCCCGTTTTGCTTGGCATACAGCCTAGGCGGGCCTTACCTGGGACCTACCGCCGCCCCCTCCGTACGGGTGGCTGCCGGGCGGGCGGCGCGCTCGCTAGACTGACCGGCCGGTCGGCAGGGAGGAGCCAGTCATGGCGGCGTCGCGGCGGCCCGACGCACGGACCGCGGTCGCCCTCACCGGGGCGACCGGCTTCATCGGCTCGGCCGTCCGGGCGGACCTCGCGGCGCGCGGCGTCCCGCTGCGGGCCCTCGTGCGCGGGGAGCCCGTCGCCGACGGGCACACCGACTGGGTGTCCGGCGACCTCGCCGACCCGGCCGCCCTGGCCGGGCTCTGCGACGGCGCCGCCGTACTGATGCACCTCGCCTCCCGGGTCGGCGGCGACGCCGAGGAGTGTGCGGCGGTGAACGACCGGGGCACGGCGGCGCTGATGGCGGCGGCCGACCGGGCCGGGATCCGGCGGATCGTCCACCTGTCCACCACCGCGGTGTACGGCGAGGGCCCGCACACGGACCTCGGCGTCGACGGGGTGCCTACCGCGCCGCGGTCCGCCACCAGCCGCACCCGGCTGCTCGGCGAGCGTCACGCCCTCGCGGCCGGCGCCGTGGTGCTGCGCCCCGCGCTGGTCACCGGCACCGGCGACCGCTGGGTGGTCCCGGCCCTTGCCGAGCTCGCCCGTCGGGTCCCCGGCCGGTGGGCCGGCGGCGACGCCCGGCTCTCCCTGGTCGACCGGACGGACCTGGCCCGGCTGGTCACCGCGCTCGCCCTGGCCGCGACGCCGCCGCCGGCGGGCGTCCGGCACGCCTGCCACCCCGTCCCGGTCCGCGGCGCCGACCTGATCGCCGCCCTCGCCGGGCTCGGGCTGCTGCCCGCCCCGGACGGGCCCGCGCTGCCCTGGGAGGAGTGCCGCCGACGGCTGGCGGCCACGCCGGGGCGGGTCTCCGAGCACCAGTTCCGGATGGTCGTCGGCGACCACTGGTACCGCAGCGACGAGGTGTGGCGGCTGGCCGACTGCCCGCCCGGCCCGGGGCCGCTGGCCCGGCTCGCGGGGGCGGCGCCCTGGTACCGGGCGGTGCTGGGGATCGAGGGCCGGGGCGGCGCAGGGGCCTGAGGACCCGGGCGGGCGGGGCGGGGGCGGCCCCGGGCCAGGGCGGGGCGGAGGATACCCGGCGCCGGTGAACGGGGGGAGCGGGCGGTGGCGCGGATTCCCCGCCGCCGTCCGCCGGGGTAAGTGATCATGTCGCGATCTTGGTAGCGTCGGCCGTCGTGCCGCCCAACTGCGGCGCAGCACCGTCGACATGAGAGAGCATCACATGGCCCCCAGGACCATCCGTCGAGCCGTCATCCCCGCCGCCGGACTCGGCTCCCGCCTGCTGCCGCTGACCAAGGCCACCCCGAAGGAGATGCTGCCGGTCGGCGACAAGCCGGTGATCGAGCACACCGTGCGCGAGCTGATCGAGAGCGGCATCACCGACATCACCATCGTCGTCAACGGCGACAAGGGCCTGATCCAGGAGCACTTCCGCCCCAACCCGGTGCTGGTCGAGCAGCTGCGCCGGGACGGCAAGGCGGCGTTCGCGGACGCCGTCGAGGAGGTCGGGGAGCTGTCCCGCAAGGGGCACATCAGCTACCTGTACCAGCACGGCCCGTACGGCAACGGCACCCCGGTGCTCAACGCCGCCCGGCACTTCGGGGACGAGCCCTGCCTGGTGCTCTGGCCGGACGACGTGTTCGTCGCCGACGTGCCCCGGGCGCAGCAGCTGATCCGGGCGTTCGAGCAGACCAACGCGCCGGTGCTCGCGCTGATGCCGATGGCCCCCGAGGACTCGTACCGCTACGGCGTGCCGGTGGTGAAGGAGGACCTCGGCGGCGGTTCGCTGCGGATCACCGGCCTGGTCGAGAAGCCCAAGCCGGCCGACGCCCCTTCCGCGTACGCGGCCATCGGCGGGTACGTCATCACCCCCGGCATCGTCGACGAACTGCGGGAACTCACCCGCCGGTGGCACGAGAAGCCGGAGGACGAGGTCTACCTGACCGACGCGATCAACGCCTACGCGGCCCGGCGGGCGGTCTACGGGCAGGTCATCGCCGGCACCTGGTACGACACCGGCAACCCCGCCGCCTACCTGCGGGCGCAGTTCGCCGCCGCGCTGGCGAACCCGGAGTACGGGCCCGAGCTGTGCCGGCTGGCCGCGGAGCTCGCACCCGGGGAGTGAGCGCGGCCGGGGGCGCTGCGGTGTGACGGCGTCGTGACGTGACCGCGGTGTGACGCGGCGGTGCCGTTGCGGGGCGCCGCCACCGCGGGCCGTGGGTCGGTCAGCTCCGGTCGTGGTCCCCGGTCGCGCCGTCGGTGAGCTCGCGCAGGATGTCCAGGTGGCCGGCGTGCCGGGCGGTCTCGGTGGTCATGTGGATGAGCACCCAGCGCAGCGAGACCGTCCGGCCCGACCACGAGGTGCCGGTGTCGTCCAGGTCGAGTTCCGCGATCACCTCGTCGCAGGCGGCCCTGGCACGGGCGTAGAAGGCCAGCACCTCCGCCGTCGACTCGTGCGGCTCGATCCGCAGGTCGGAGCCGTCGTCGGCGTCGACGTCGAACGGCAGCGGCCCCGTCGCCCGGCCGAAGGTCTGGCGGAACCAACCGAGTTCGGCGCCGCCGAGGTGCTTGACCAGGCCCAGCAGGTTCGTCCCGGAGGGCGTCAGGGGCCGGCGCAGCTGCTCGTCGTCCAGGCCGCGGACCTTCCACAGCACCGCGTCGCGGTGCCGGTCGAGGGCCGCGTGCAGGCTTTCCTTCTCGCCGCCGGTGAACGGCACGATCGTGACCATGCGCGGGACGGTAGCAGAGCCGGCCGGGCCGTCCGCCGGGAGGCCTCGCCCGCCGTCGGCGTCCGGATCCGGCCGTTCGTCCGCCGGTGACGGGCGGGGCCCGCCGGAACCGCCGGGCCCCGGCTGCCCACGAGCGGCTCAGCGGCACCAGGGGGCCGGGTCCGGCCCGGGCGGTGGCGGCGGGCCCGGCGGGGCCCCGGCCGGGCCCCGGGTGAGCTGGGGTTGTCGGGGGCGGAGGGCGGCGCTCCCCGGCGGCGGGCCCCCGCGCCGGGGCCCGTCCCGCCCGCCCCGGCGGAGCGACCAGAAATGGCCTGCCCCCGTCAACGGCTCCCGGGGCACCATGGTCGTGAGCGAACCGCCGTGCCTCCGGGTCCCGCAGTGCCGATGCGCGGGGCCGGCTCCCGGTTGCCCCGTGGAGGGGTAGTGGAGGGGGAGGCGGCGGACACCGCGTCAGCGTGCGCGGGTGAGCGGCGACTCCAGTGAACAGTGGACCGACCGGTCCGGCGGTGGTCGACAGACCCCGCCAGGGCCGTCGGGTCCGGCACGCCCGGCCGCGCCCCGGCACTCCCATCCGCCGTGCACATCCTGCCCAGACAGGGAGCAGCAGCGACATGACCGCCACCACCGACACCGCCATGCGCGAGCGGGTCACCGCCCTGATGGACGACCTGGCCAACCATCGGGTCTACGGCAACGAGTACTTCCGGATCCTGCGCGACGACCCGTGGACCGGCCCGGTCTACGACTTCCACCGGGCCAACTTCTTCCACCGCACCGAGGGCACCGTCAAGGGCATCGCCCACGTCTGCGCCCAGGCGGCGGCCCACGACGACCGCGACACGCTCGTGCTGTTCTCCCACATCCTCAACGAGGAGACCGGTGACGGCCGGGCCGAGCACTGCCACGAGGTGCTCATGGAGCACGCCCACAACCACTACGGGGAGGCCGAGTTCGGCCTCACCCCGCTGACCGTGCGGGAGTCCCGCGAGAGCGAGCTGGTCATCCCCGAGACCGTCGAGTACCGGGACCGCACCCTCGACCTCCTGACCGCCAACTACCACCGCATGCTGGGCGTCGCGATGGCCCTGGAGTCCCACGCCGACCCGATGCTCCAGACCTGCCGCACGGCCTTCCGCAAGGCCCGCAAGAACCTGCCCGAGAAGGCGTTCGTGGACACCGTGGAGGTCTACTTCAACGTCCACGTCGGCGACGAGGGCGTCGAGGAGCGCCACGCGGCGGACGCGCGGCAGTGCGTGGTGAACAACTGCCGCACCGACGCCGACCTGGCGGAGGTCACGCTCGGCGCCCAGCAGACGCTGGACATCCAGCTGACCATGTGGACCGCGATGGCCAAGGCCGTGGCGGCGCGGTGACGGCCGGAGCAGGAGAGGCGGACCCGGGAACCGTGCAGAAGAACCGCGGCATCGCCGACGCCGTCCTGAACCTCCCCGACTCGGTCACCCACGGCACGGCCGCGAAGCTCGCCGAGCTCAACCGCGGCCGTCCCGCCGGGCAGCAGATCATCGACCTCAGCATCGGGGCGCTGGACACCCCCGCCGACACCCGGATCGATGACGGGCTGGTGGAGTTCATCCGGAACAGCCCGGAACTGGCGCACGCCTTCGCGCCGGTCCGCGGGTTCCGCTTCCTCCGGGAGTCGATCGCCGCGCGGGCGCGGCGGCTGCACGGCGTCGACTACGACCCGGACACCGAGATCCTGGTCACCCCCGGCGGGGTCAAGGGCGCGATCTCGGTGGTCTTCCACGCCCTGCTGAACCCGGGCGACGAGGTCGTCATCCCGGTGCCCAACTGGCCGCACTACGCCGACATGGTGCGGCTGCACGGGGCCACCGCGCGTACCGTGCCGACCGACGCGGCCAGCGGGCTGACCGCGCCGGCGCTGGCCGGGGCGCTCGGCCCGGACACCAAGATCGCCATCCTGGGCGACTGCATCAACCCCACCGGCAAGGTCTACTCCACTGCCGAACTGACCGTGCTGGCCGAGGTAGTGGCCCGGCACAACAGCAGGCGGGAGGCCGACGGCCGGAGTCCCGTCCACGTGGTCTTCGACACCCCGTACGAGGCCCACATCCTCGGGCCCCGGGCCGCGACCTTCGCCGCGCTCGAACCCCGGCTGCCCGACGGCACCCCCGTACCGGTCAGGCCGTGGACCCTGCACGTCACCGGCCCGGGCAAGACCTACGGCATGCACGGCGACCGGATCGGCTACCTCTACGGCCCGCCGGACCTGGTCGACGCCGCCGCCCGGGCCCAGGTCAACCTCACCTCCTTCGCCTCCACCTACGGCCAGTTCGCCACCCACATCGCGCTGAGTCCCGACCTGGACGAGGTGCCCGTCGCCCGGGCCCGCTCGGCCCGGGCCAACCTGGAGACCGTCCTGGCGGACCTCCGCACCGTCCCGTCCCTGCGCATCGACCTCCCCCAGGGCGGCTACTTCCTGTTCGCCGACTTCTCGGCGCACGCCGACGCCTACCGGAAACTGGGCCACGCCACCGCCGAGCAGTTCCTGCTGGCCGAAGCCGGGGTCGCGACCCTCTGCGGCACCCACTTCACGGACGGGCACCCGCTGGACCACCACGTGCGGATCAACTGCGGCCGCTCGGGCGGTATTTTGGGCGAGGCGGCCCGGAGGATCCGGGCGGCGGTGGAGCGGCTGAACCCCTGACCCGGGGGTAGGAACCGGGTCGCGCACGACCCTGTTCCACGCACGGCCTGCTGGACGCACGACCCTGCCCCACGCACGGCCCGTTCCACGTACGACCCGTTCCACGCACGACCCTGTTCCACGCACGACCCGACGAGCGCCGGGAGGCGACCCACCGTGGACACCAGCGGCAACCACGTCCTGCGCCTCCCGCGCCGTCGGCCGGAACGGGACCCCGGATCCGCCGGCGGCACCGGCCCGCCCCCGCCCGCCCTCGGCTACCTGCCGCTGGCCGAGCGGCCGTTCCTCCGCCTGTCCCAACTCATCATCGGCCTGGCCCTGTTCGGCTTCAGCCTGGCGCTGATGGTCCGCACCTCACTGGGCGTCAACCCGTGGAGCGTGCTGTACGAAGGGCTGCACTACCACACGCCGTTGAGCTTCGGCATGATCAGCGCCGTCCTCGGCGTGCTCGTCCTCCTGCTCTGGATCCCGCTGCGACAGAAGCCCGCCCTCGGCACCGTCGCCAACATCGCCGTGGTCGGGGCCTCCTCCGACCTCGGCCTCGCACTCGTCCCCGACCACCTCGGCCTGCCCGTCCGGATCGCGCTGGTCGCCGTCTGCATCGTGCTCAACGGCCTGTCCGTCGCCGTCTACGTCGGCGCCCGCTTCGGCCCGGGCCCCCGGGACGGTCTGATGACCGGCATGGCGGAGGTGACCGGCCGGTCCATCCGCCTGGTCCGCACCCTGATCGAGCTCACCGTCCTCGGCATCGGCTGGCTCCTCGACGGCAGCGTCGGCGTGGGCACCGTGCTGTACGCCCTGCTGGTCGGCCCGGTCACCCAGTACTTCCTGCCCCGCTTCAGCTACCGGCCGGACACCACCGCGCCCGCCCGGTCGGCACGTTGACGCCGGTCACCGGCCCGGCCCGGCGGTCCAGACGAGCGGGTGGGTGAGCGTGACGCCGTGGCTCCGGAAGTCGAGGGTGACCCGGTCGCCGTCCAGCATGGTGTGCCCGCCGTGGAAGCTGCTCCGGTCGGCCCCGATGTACACGTAGTGCACGCGGCCGGGCCGGTGCAGGGCCTCGTGGACGAACAGCCCCGCCGTGATGGTGTCCAGGTCGTAGTACAGGGCGTCGGTTCCGGTGGTGAACGTGCCCTTCCAGACGGGGGTGCCGTCCCGCTCGATCGTGGTCTCGCCGGTGACGAGAGCCGGCGGCGGGCCCAGGTGCAGGGCGGGGGAGATGCCGGCGCTGCAGAGCTTCGCGTACGACAGGTGGCCGTTGTGCGCCTTGAACCGGCCGATGTCCGTCAGGTCGTTGCCGAAGGTGTAGCCCAGGTAGCGGGGCCGGCCGGTCTCCTCGTCGCCCACGTAGACGAGGACGACCTCCGCCTCCTCGCACACGGCGAGCGCGCCACCGGGCACGTCCAGCGGCTCGCCCGGCAGCCTCAGGGTGTCGCCGAGGCCCTTGAAGAACCAGGTCGGCTGGTCCGGGGTGGTCTCGTCCACCTTCACGTTGTGGGTCATCATGAAGCCGCCGACCAGGGCGTCCCCGGGGTGGCCCGGGAAGCACGGCACCCGCGGGCGCAGCCCGGCCGACTCCCCGGCCGGGACGTCCACCGGCTCCCGGCCGGCCGTCAGGGCGGCCGCGTCCCCGCCGGACTCCCGGACGAGTACGGCCAGTTGCTCCTCGAACAGCGGGTACAGGCGCAGTGCGGCCCCGCTCCGGGCCGCGCCGACGGCGAAGTACGACCGTCCCTCGTAGTCGTACTCGGTGAGCACCATCATCGGGAATCGCCTCCTGGGAAGGACGGGTGGGTTGCCGGTGCTGCGGTCCTATCGACCGTCGGCGGCCCGGAGGGCGAGGCGGTCGATCTTGCCGTTGCCGGTGAGCGGGAACGCGTCCAGGTGCACGAAGCGCCGGGGGATCATGTACGGGGGAAGCGCGGCCGCCAGGTGGCTGCGCAGGGTGCGGGAGTCGGTCTCGCCGCCGGTGTAGAAGGCGATCAGGTCGAGGCTGCCGACCGGGCCGGGGAAGGCCAGGACCACCGCGTCCGCGAGCTCCTCGTGCCGGCGCAGGGCGCCCTCGATCTCCGCGAGTTCGACCCGGTGGCCGCGGATCTTGACCTGGGAGTCCAGGCGGCCGAGGTGCGTCAGGGTGCCGTCGGGGGCGCGGCGGACGAGGTCGCCGGTGCGGTACCAGTCGGAGGGGACCGGCGGGCGGCCGGTGACCGGGGCGAAGCCGACGGAGTCGTCGGCGGCGAGGAAGCGGCCGGTGTTGTCCTCGGCCGCGAGGTAGCCGTCGAAGCGCTGGGGGCCCCGGACGCAGAGTTCGCCCTCGTCGGCGTCCCGGCCGTCCGTCACGACGACGGACTCCAGGTGCGGGTAGACATGGCCGATGGGGACGGTGCCGTTGGCGGTGGCGGGCCAGTCCTCGGCGCGGTCGGGCAACCGGTAGGCGGAGACGTAGACGGTCAGTTCGGTGGGACCGTAGACGTTCTCCACCACCCCGTTCGGGGTGGCGGCGTGCCAGGCCCGGGCCTGTTCGACGGTGAGCTGCTCGCCGAGGAAGAGGCTCGTCCGCAGCGACGGCATGGCGCCGGGGGCGAGTTCGCCCAGGCCGAGGGCGGTGGAGACGGCGGAGGGCACCGAGGCCCAGTGGGTGAGGGAGCGCTCCTCGACCCAGCGGACCGGGTGCATCAGGTCCCGGGAGGAGGGGGCGACCAGGGCGGCGCCGGAGCCCCAGGCCACGAACAGGTCGAAGACCGAGACGTCGAAGGCGAAGTCGAAGTTCTGCGACATCCGGTCGCCGGGCCCCACCCCGTACCGGGCGAGGTTGTGGTTCACGAAGCTGAGGGCGTTGGCGTGCGACACGGGCACGCCCTTGGGCCGGCCGGTGCTGCCCGAGGTGAAGAGGATGTACGCCGTGGACCGGGCGGCGGGAGCCCGGAGCGGGGCACCGTCCGCCAGGGTGCCGAGGGCGGGGATCTCCAAAAGGCGCGGGCGGGCCTCCGCGGCGTCCGGGGCCAGGGCGGCGGCCGGCCCCCCGGGGTCGTCGGTCAGCACCAGCGTCAGGTCGGCGGCCGCGGCGATCGCGCGGATGCGGTCGGCGGGGGCGGCGTTGCTGATCGGGACGATCGTGGCGCCCAGCTTCAGGACGGCGAGGTAGGCCACGTACGTCCGGGCGCACTTCGTGCCGATCAGGCCGATCCGGGGCGGCACCGGGCCGTGGTCGGCCGCGATGGCGCGGGCCAGGCGCTCCGCCTCGGCGGTCAGTTCGCGGTACGTCAGGGGGTTCTCGCCCGGGGTCTCCAGGGCGACCGCCCCGGGGTGGCGGGCGGCCGTCGCCTCGACCAGCCCGGACAGGCGGGTCGGTGCGGCGGACGGCGGCGCGGTGCTGCTGCTGCTCATGCGGTCCCTTCCTGAGGGCGGGCGAGGGCGTCCGGGTTGACCAGGTACGGGGGGGACTCCCCGCGCAGGATGCACGTGGTGTTCCCGACGGCGGCCGGCACCAGGGAGCGGTACATCTCCACGGTGTGGCCCACCACGTGGTCGGTGAGCAGGATGTTCGGGGCTCCGCGCAACGGGCTGTCCGCGGGGAGGGGTTCGACCTCGAAGGTGTCGATGGCGGCACCGGCGATCACGCCCCGGTGCAGGGCGTCGGCCAGGGCCGCCTCGTCGATGATGCCGCCGCGCGCGGTGTTGATCAGGACGGCGCTGCTGCGCATGCGGCGCAGTTCGGGCGCGCCGATCAGGCCGCGGGTCGCGGCGTTGAGCGGCAGGTGGACGCTGATGACGTCCGCTTCCGTCAGGACGCGGTCCAGCGAGCAGAAGTCCACCTCGGGCCAGTCCTCGGGCCTCGGGGTCCGGGTGTGGCAGAGCACGGGGCCGGTGCCCCAGGGCGCGAGGCGGGTGCACACCTCCCGGGCGATCCGGCCGAAGCCGATGAGGCCCAGGGTGGCCCCGCGCAGCGAGTGGCTGTCGAGCTCCGCCGGCCGGGGGCGGGGGCGCTGCTCCGCCACGGCGGTGAGGCGGTCCGCGAGCCGCAGCCGCAGGGCCAGGGCGAGCATGACGGTGGCCTCGGCCATGCTGCCGTGGTTCTCCGGGGTCGCCCCGTTGGCGATGACGATCCCGCGCCGGGTGGCGTCGGGGACGTCGATCGAGTTGAAGCCGCTGGAGGCGAACACCACGCCCTTCAACTCCTTGTGCCGGTCCAGGAGTTCGGGGCCGACGGGGGTGCGGGAGGTGAGCACCAGGGCGTCCAGCGGGCCGTCCGCGACCTCACGCGGATCCGCCGCCCGGACCACCTGGTGGCCCAGGGCGGCGAGCTGCCCGGCGATCTCGTCGAGCAGCTCGTCGAGGACCCGGTCGGTGCCGACGAAGACACGGTGGCCGGACGGCGGGACTATGGACGGCATCCGACTAGAACCCGGTCAGGTAGGGGAGCTTGGCAGCCGTCCCGCTCACCTGGTCGGCGTTCTTCAGGAGTTCGGCGAGGGTGTCCCAGGTGCCCTCCAGGAAGGCGTCCCGCAGCGACGCCTGGATCTGCACGGGGAACTCGCGGTCGCCGATCCGCAGGACGCCCTTGCCGAGGTCCACCTCGGCGACGGCTCCGGCGTCGGCCAGGCCGATGCTGCGCGCCTCCTCCGCGTGCTCCGGGGCGAGGCTCACGCAGGGCAGGCCGATGGTGCCGCAGTTGCCGCGGAAGATCTCACCGAAGCTCTCCCCGACGACGGCGCGGATGCCCCACCGGTACAGGGCCTGCGCGGCGTGCTCGCGGGAGGAGCCGCAGCCGAAGTTCTTGGCGACCAGCAGGACGCTGCCGGCCGAGCGCTCCTGCTGGTCGAAGGGGTGGGTGACGCCGCGGGCGTGGTCCTGCTTGCGGTCGTCCTCGAAGACGTGCTCGCCGAGCGCGTCGAAGGTCAGGTGCTTGAGGAACCGGGCCGGGATGATCCGGTCGGTGTCGATGTCGTTGCCGCTGAGCACGACGCTGGTGCCGGTGACGGTGCTGATGCGTGAATCGATGGCGCTGGTCACTGCGAGGGCTCCTTAGGAGGAAGAGACGACGGACGCGGGACCGAAGACGGTCGCCGGGTCACAGACCGAACCGTTGACGGCGGCGGCGGCCACCGCCAGCGGGGACATGATCATCGTCCGGCCGGTGGGCGAGCCCTGACGGCCCTTGAAGTTGCGGTTGGAGGAGGACGCGGCGAGCTCGCGGCCCACCAGCTTGTCCATGTTCATGGCCAGGCACATCGAGCAGCCCGCCAGCCGGAACTCGAAGCCGGCCTCCTCCAGCACCTTGTCCACGCCCAGGCGGACGAGCTCCTCGCGCACGGCGTTGGAACCGGGCACGGCGAGCGCGCGCACCCCGGGCGAGACCCGGGCGCCGCTGCGCCTGAGCGCCTCGGACACCTCCACGAAGTCGGAGACCCGGCCGTTGGTGCAGGACCCGATGAAGGCGACGTCGATGGGGTGGTCGCCGAGCTTGTCGCCGGGCTTCATGCCCATGTACTCGTAGGCCTCGGCGTAGGAGTCGGCGACCTCGGGCGCGGCGCCCTCGACGGAGGGCAGCGAGCCGTCCACCGGGACGGACTGGCCCGGGTTGATGCCCCAGGTGACCATGGGCCGGATGGCGGCCCCGTCCATCACCACGACGTCGTCGTAGGTGGCGTCCGGGTCGGAGGCGATGGAGCGCCACCAGGCCACGGCGCGGTCCCACGCCTCGCCGGTGGGGGCGGCGGGCCGGCCCTTGAGGTAGGCGAAGGTCGTCTCGTCGGGGTTGACGTAGCCGCAGCGGGCTCCGCCCTCGACGGCCATGTTGCAGACCGTCATCCGCTCGTCCATCGACATGTTCTCGATGACGGAGCCCGAGAACTCGTAGGCGTAGCCCACCCCGCCGACGACGCCGAGCTCGTGGATCACGTGCAGGATGACGTCCTTGGCGGTGACGCCGGGAGCGAGGGCGCCGTCGATCTGGATGCGGCGCACCTTGAGCCGGTTCATGGTCACGGTCTGGGTGGCCAGGACGTCGCGCACCTGGGAGGTGCCGATGCCGAGGGCGACCGCGCCGAAGGCGCCGTGGGTGGAGGTGTGCGAGTCGCCGCAGGCGATGGTCATGCCCGGCTGGGTGAGGCCCTGCTCCGGCCCGATGACGTGGACGATGCCGTAGTCGCCGCTGCTCGGCGAGAAGAAGCGCAGCCCGAAGTCCGCCGTGTTGGCCTCCAGCCGGGCCAGCATGTCCTCACCCAGCTGGTCCAGGAGGGGGCGGGCGATGGTGTCCGTGGGGATGACGTGGTCGGCGGTGGCCACGTTGCACTCCGGCATGGCGATGCCCAGGCCGCGCTCCTTCAGCATGGCGAAGGCCTGCGGGCTGGTCGCCTCGTGCACCAGGTGGAGGCCGATGAAGAGCTGCACCCGGTCGTCGCCGTAGTCGCGCACGGTGTGCAGATCGAACACCTTGTTGTACAGGGTTGAACCCATGAGCTTTCTTCCTCGTTTGTCGTCTCGAAGAAATGAACGGTTATGCGGTGGACTTGACGGGAGCGGCGGATCCGGCGGTCACGCCGCCGTCCACGGCCAGCGCCTGCCCGGTCACATAACTCGACGCCGGCCCGGCCAACCACAGGGCGGCCGCCGCCACTTCCTCCGGCAGGCCGATCCGGCCGAGGGGTGCGCGCCGGGCCCGTGCCGCCAACTGCCCCTCCTCGGGGTACAGCTCGCGCAGCATGGCGGTGTCGGTGGATCCCGGGCAGACCGCGTTCACCCTGATCCCGTGCGGGGCGAGTTGGAGTGCCGCGGCCTTGGTCAGTCCGACGACGCCGTGCTTGGTCGCCGCATACATGGGACTGCCCGAGTGCCCCAGGAAGGAGGCCACGGAGCCCGTTGTGACGATCGCTCCCCCACCTGACCGGATCATCGCCCGGGACTGATGCTTCAGGCACAGCCACATGCCCATGAGATTGACGGACATAACGTCGACGGCATCCTTCTGGAGCGCTTCTGACAAGAGCCCACTGGGGCCGAACATACCAGCCGTGTTCACGGCCGCGTCCAGGCGTCCGAATTCCAAGACGGCCATATCAACTGACGCGGCGACAGCTTCCTCATCAGTGACGTCACAGGTCACGGCGAGGCCACGGTCGCGCTCCAGGCCCGCCAGCTCCAGGCTCTCGCGCAGGGTGTGCTCCCGGCGTCCGGCGGCCACCACGCGGGCGCCCGCGAGGGCGAGGGCGGCCACCGTGGCACGGCCGATGCCGCTGCCGGCGCCGGTGACCATGACGACGGCGTCCTTGAGGTCGCTGCCGGGGGAGGGGGGCGTGTGAACGGTCATGAGATGTGGAGACCTCCGTTGACGTCGACGAGTGCGCCGGTGGTGTATCCGGCTTCCTCGCCGCACAGATGGACGATGGCGGCGGCCGCCTCGCCGACGGTTCCGTAGCGCGCCATGGGGAGGCGGCCACGCACCTCGGCCTGCCGCTCCGGCGGCATGTCCTCCCAGGCCGCGACGAGGCGTTCGGTGGCGATGGGGCCGTGCGCGACGGCGTTCACCGTCACCCCGTAGGGGGCCAGTTCATAGGCGCACTGCTTGGTGTAGCCGAGGACGGCCGCCTTCGCGGCGACGTAGGCGGCGTTGCTGAAGATCGAGTACGTGCGCCCGGCGATCGAGGCGAGGTTGACGATCCGGCCCCGGCCGCGGTCGCGCATGGCGGGGGCGCACAGCCGGGTGAGGGTGAAGCAGCCGAGGAGGTTGTGGCTGATCGCCGCGGAGAGGTCCTCCTCGCGGAGGTCCTCCAGGGGGATGCGGCGGGTGTCGCCGCCGACGCCGTTGACCAGGATGTCGGGGAGCGCGCCCGGGTCGGCCGCTTCGACGTGCGCCGTGACGGCCCGGGTGTCGGTGACGTCCAGCAGGAGCGGGCGTGCCCCGGGCACGGTGTGCCGGGCGGCCTCCAGGGCGGCCGGGTCCCGGTCGATCATGACCACCTCGACGCCTTCTCCGGCGAGGCGCCGGGCGACCTCGGTGCCGATGCCGGAGGCGGCGCCGGTGACCCAGGCGCGGCGCGCCGGGAGTGGGCGGCTCGGGTCCGTGCTCACTGTCGTCCTTCCGGTGGGCTGTCCTGGGCGGTGGGCCTCGCGGGGTGCGGGGCGTCCGGTCGGGGCGCCGTCCACGGGCGCCGGAAACCGGGGGTGCAGAGGTCCAACAGGGCCCGGGTGGGGCGCAGTCCGATGCCGGGGCCGCCCAGGGCGGGGGCGCGGGAGGCGGCGCGGTCCACCCGGTAGGCGGGGGCGGTGAGCGGCGGAAGGTCGGGGAACCACTCGTCCTGCCGGCCCGCCTCCACGGCGACGGGTGCGCGCAGGGCCGTCCCGATGAGGCGGCCCACGGCCCACAGCGGGCCGACCTCGCCGACCTGGACGCCGAGTTGGACGCCGAGGCCCGCGGTGCGCGCGGCGCGGGCGAGTTCCAGCAGTTGCAAGGGACCGCCGCACTTGGAGACGCGCAGGTTGAGCAGGTCGGCCGCCCGGTGGGCGGTGCAGTGGGCGAGGTCGTCGGCCGAGGAGAAGGACTCGTCGAGCATCACCGGGAGCCCGGCCCGGCGCAGCCGGGCCAGCTCGCCCCAGCGGCGCGCGGCGAGGGGCTCCTCCAGCCAGGAGAGTCCCGCGGCCAGCAGGCGCGGGGCCTGGGCGAGGACCTCCTCGGCCTCCCAGGCGCAGTTGGCGTCGACCGACACGGTGGCGTCCGGCAGCAGGGCGGTGACCTCTGCCACCAGGTCGGCCACCGGGGCCGCTTCGGGACCGGCCTTGAGCTTGACGTGCGGGATCGCCGCCCGGGCGGCGCCGGACAGCGCGCTGAGCCGGGCCACGGGCGCACCGCTCAGATCCAGCACGGTCGACACCGGCATGGGGGCGGGTTCGGGGGCGAGGACGTCGCCGTACCCGGCCAGGTGCAGGGCCCGGAGGCCGTCCACCCCGTGCCGGCGGCAGATCAGGTCGAACAGGGCCGTCTCCAGGGCGGCCGCGGCCGCCGGGGCGGGTCGGCCGGGCTCCCCGAGGAGCTCCGGCAGCCCGAGCGCGGCCAGCCCGACCAGCGCCTCCGTCACCGGGGCCGTGAGCAACTCGACTACCGCATCAGGGAGTTCACGTCCGTGCAGCGCGGCGAGGACCGAGTCGACCGACTCCCCGGTGACGTACTCCCGCGGCGCCGCCTCCCCCCAGCCGGTCTCCCCGTCGTACTCCGCGGCGACCAGCACGGAGGCCGTCTCCCGGCGGGTCATCCGGGCGTGCCGGAAGGGGCGTCCCATCGCGATCCGCGCCTCGTGCACCGTCAGCGTCAGCACGGGGAACCCGCCCCGGCCGCGGGACACCGGGCGCTCACCGCCCGGCTCCGCTGCGGACCACCGCGGCCAGCCAGTCCCAGTACTGCTCCTGGACGTCGGTGAACTCGAGGTAGTGGGAGGCGACCGGGAAGTGCCGTGACACGGCCTGCGGCGCGAGGTCGGCGAGCACCGCCTCGGTGGCCCGCAGGTCGATGATCGAGTCCTGGTCGGGGTAGGCCACCCAGACCTCGCGGTCCGCCCAGGGAGCCGGTCCCGCGTCCGTGTACAGGTCCTCGGTCTCGACCATGGCGGCGCGGAAGGAATCGGTCACCGAGCGGACCATCAGGGCGTCGTTGGCCATCAGTCCGAGGTAGCCGGGCACGGTGGTGTACTGCTCGTCCTCGATCCGCACGACCGAGGCGGCGAGGCCGCCGCCGCTGCGCACGCGGAGGCGGGCGGCCTCGTCCAGGCGGGCGCGCTGCTGCCCCAGGGCCGGGGCGCACAGCACGATGCCCGAGTCCTGCGGGACGCGGCCGGAGGCGACCATGGCGGCGACCAGGCTGCCGCCGAAGCTCTGGCCGAGCACGGTGACCGGGTCGGTGGCGGCGTCGGCGAGGTCGGCCAGGGCCGCGGCGTAGTCGTCGAGCGCGGTGCGGGCGTCCGGCAGGTGGCCGCGCGGGCCGGTGCTGGCGCCGGATCCCCGGCGGTCGAGCGCGGTCAGCCGGACCCCGCGCTCCAGCAGGGCGGGCCCGGTCTCGAAGAGCCAGCCCGCGTGGCTCTGCAGGCCGTGGACGTAGAACAGGTCGGCCAGACCGGGCCGTCCGTCGTCCCAGGTGTGCCGGGCGAGGGTCTCCCCGCCGACCCGTAACCGGGTGAGGACCGGGCCCGGGCGGGTGGTCGGCTCACGCATCGGCGGCCGCTCCGGTCGGGGCGAGGCGGGGGATGTCGCCCTTCTCCCAGCGGGTGATCAGCGACTCCGCGACGAGCTGGGAGAACTCCCGGCGGCCGGGGACCATCTGGCCCGAGGTGACGAACATGTCCCGGGCCTGCTCCCACCGCTCCCGCCAGTGCGCGGCGTCCGTGGTGGTCAGGGCGGGTTCGGCGGCGCTGCGGGCCACCACGGACGGGAACCAGGGCCGGTCCGAGGGCTCGTGCGAGGGGTAGAAGCGGAAGTCGAAGCTCCAGCGGAGGCGTTCGGAGCGGTTGACGGTGGAGCCGTGCGGGGTGCGCTTGTGCAGCAGGACGAGGTCGCCCTTCGCGACCGGCAGCGGCACGGCGGCGGCTTCCAGCTCCTGGACGACCTCGGGGCCCATCGGCCAGGGCAGCAGGTTCTCCTCCCGGTGCCGGCCGGGCACCACCAGCAGGCAGCCGAGCTCCGCGGGGACGTCCATCAGCGGGATCCAGCAGGTCACCAGGGTGGTGTCGTCGGACTGCGGGATCTGGGTCATCGCGTCCTGGTGCCACATGGTGGGCGCGTGCATGGTCTCGCCGCGTCGGGCGCCGAACCCGCCCTGCGGCTTCGTGGCGGGCAGCTTGAGCCGCACGTGCTGGTTGGGGCTCGCCGATATCTCCTCGCCGACCAGGCGCCCCACGACGTCGAGGACCCGGGGGTTGCGGAGCAGCCCGAGGACGCCGGGCCCGGTGTGCACCCGGCTTTGCGGCTGGAGCGAGGTGAACGGCATGTGCGGCAGGGTGATGTCGAGCTCGCTGATCAGCGCGGTGTCGAAGCCGGGGAGCGCGGCGAGGGCCACCAGGTGCTCGTCGAAGGGCTTGCCGACGAGGTCCTCGCCGCCGGTGAGGGCGCCCGAGCGGCGCCACTGCCCGGCGCGTTCGTCCAACAGGCGGGCGTACTCCTGCCGGACGTCGGTGAAGTCGTCCTCGTCGAGCACGCCCGGCACCACGGCGTAGCCGTCGCGGTGGAAGTCCTCGGCGAGGGTGTCCAGATCGGTCATGTGCGGTCCTTTGCGTAGTCGGTGGGCAACGCGCCGGTCATGAGCGGAGGGAGGTCGGCCAGCAGGGCGTCATCGGTGTGCAGCCAGCGGTGCTTGACCTGGGCAGCGGAGGCGCCCCGGGCGATGTGGCGCTCGGCGAACGCGCGGAACGTGCCCGGCGGGACGGTGCGGCCGCGGACCGGGGTGAGCCGGTCGGAGCCGCGCTTCTCGGCGTACTCGGAGTTGACCCGGCAGAGCGTGGCGTCCACGCGGTCGCAGAAGGCCTCGCTCGCCGGTCCCGGGCCGTCCGGCCACTCCATGACCAGGGTGTAGCCCGGCGGTCGGCCCCAGGTCGGCACCAGGCTGTAGACGCTGGGTACGGAGGCGCTCCCGACGGCGGCGCGGATCGCCGCGTGCACGTCGGACTCGGTCAGCTTCTCCCCGGTGAACGAGCTGACGGATCCGCCGCGCCCCTCGAACTCGATCCGGGGCAGGTGGCCCACCCGGCCCACCACCCGGTAGATGTCGCCGGAGTCGTACCGGTAGAGGCCGTTGGCCTGGCTCATGACCAGGCGGTAGGTGCCGCCGTTGACCAGGTCGTCGTGGCCGACCGTGGCCGCGTCGGGCGGCAGGGGCTCGCCCGGGTCCTCCGGCGCGCAGGGCACGAACTCGAACAGGCCCTGGTCGACGGCGAGCGGACCGGCCGAGGGGTGGGTGTCCACCGGCATCGTGACGATGCCCTCGGTGCCCGTCGTGCTGAACGGGATGAGCGGGACGCCGGGCGCGAGGCGGTCGAGCCAGCCCCGGTAGTACCGGGCGGAGGCCGAGTTCCAGCACACCTGGAGCGAGAGCCGGGGCCACAGGTCGACCAGCGTGACGCGCCCGCCGAAGGAGTGGGTGGCCTCCAGCCGGTACGCGGTCTCCCGGGCGGGGGCCAGACCGGGGAAGGCCTTACCGCACAGGGTGCCGTCGTGCAGGTCCTTCAGGAGCGCCTCCAACTCCTCGTTGAGGAGCTCGCCGAGGGCCGTGATGCGGGAGGGGTTGACCGCCACGACCATCCGGACGTCGGAGCCGGCCAGCAGTCGCAGCTTGGCGTAGAGGGATAACCTGCCGCTGTCGTCGAGGAACCACGGCTCCCCGTACCAGGGCGGGTTCCAGTCGCGCGGGCCGACGGCGGCCGGCCGTTTGGTGATGCTGTAGACGGGCACCGTGTCGTCCGGCCCCGGCAGGTGCTCGATGACGGACCGCTCCCACGACATGTCCAGGACGTTGCCGGGGCGGTAGCGCTCCAGGCCCAGGCGCTGGAAGTACAGGCCCCACTGCGCGTACAGGGCCGGCCCCCGGTAGCGGTTGCGCCAGTGGCGGGTGGTCGGGATGTACTTCGGTCGCCCGGTGGTGCCGGACGTGGTGTGCAGCGCGTACGGGCGGCTCTCGGTGAGCACCTTCTGCTCACCCGCCCTGATGCGCTCCACGTAGCCCCGGAAGGACTCGTAGCCGCCGATCGGGACGGCCGCCCTGAAGTCCGCGGGCGTCCGCACCGGGCCGAGCCGGTGCTGCCGCCCGAAGGCCGTGTCCCGGGCCTGCCCCAGGATGTCGGCGAACACCCGGCGGCTCACCGGGTGCGGTTCGCGGCAGTACCGGCGCTGGAGGTGATGGGCCGCCAACATCTGTCGGACGAAGGCGTCCCCGCTCACGACAGGAATCCGTCGGGATCGAGTTCTGCGTGCAGCCACGCCGCGACCTGCTCGCTCCGGTCCAGTCGCAGGTCCGGCAGACTGCGCTCCTCCGGGCGGTCCGCCCCCGCCCCGACGACCACACAACTGCCCAGGTACGTCAGCCACTTGACCTGGACGTCCAGGGTCTCCCGGGCCACCCGGCCGAGCGGGGCGCCGAAGCGCCGCTCCACCGCGCCCTGGAGGAGCCTGCGCATGACGGCGAGGGTGTCGCGGGCCGCCGCGCACCGGCTGCGCAGGTCCCCGTCGCGCGGGAGGGCGATCCGCTCGGGAGCCACCTCGGTGAGGTCGGCCTCGGCGTCGAACCTCCCGATGAGGTGGGCGAACTCCTCGTACCAGTCGGTCTCGGTCGGGTCGTTGCCGTTGACGGTCAGCAGGGCCGGGCCGGTCTCCCCGTCCAGGGTGGCGACGAGGTGCCGGGCCCAGGAGGCGGCCGAGCAGTAGCCGAGCACGGCCGCCGGGCCCGTGGTGTCGCGCGCCAGCAGGGCGTGGCCCCGGCGCCGGCACTCCTCGATCTCCTCGGCGTCCAGGCTCTGCGGCACCGGGAGCTCGACGAGATCGGCGCCGGGGAGGCTGTCGCGGACGACGGACGCCAGCGCCGGTTCGGCCCGGGCACCGGGGTAGTCCACGGAGAAGACGGTCAGGGTGGGCGCGGGCTCCCCGGCCGCCTCCCGGGCCGCGGTCAGCAGCTCCGTCACCGGGCCGTCACCGCCGCGGACGATGCGGTCGGCGGCGGCCCGCAGGGCGCGCAGCAGCCGGGCCGCGTCGTGCGCGCCCACCAGGGCGAGGCTGTAGTCCAGTTCGAGGGCGAGGCCGTCGGCGCCGTCGTCCTCCAGGTGGATGTTGCAGTGCCGCTTGATGCTGCCGCTGCCCAGCGGGTGGGACCGCCAGCTGCCGTCGCGGAGCACCGGCGGGTCGATGGGCGCCTCGGCGGCCTGGAAGAGGATGTTGGCGTAGGGGGCGAGGGTGCGGGCCGCGTCGTAGGCGCCCATCGCGTCGAGGACGACCTCGACGGGCAGCTGGGAGCGGGCCAGGCTCTCGACCACGTCGTCGTGGACCCGGCGCACGTAGTCCTCGACGTCGCCCGGGGCGCGGAAGTCGCCGACGAAGAAGATCTGGTTGGTGAACAGGCCGGCGGTGTTGCGGTGCTCGGCGCGGTTGCGGTTGGCGACGCCGCTCATCACCACGACCTCGTCCTCGCCGGACAGCACCCGGGCGGCGGCCAGCAGTGCGGACAGCAGCAGGCTGTACGTGGTGACGCCCAGCGCACGGGCCCGCTCCCGGAGGGCGTCGGCCTCGCCGGGGCCGTCCCAGAGCAGCCGGGAGGTGCCCGCCCGCTGGCCGGCCGCGGCGGCGCCGGTGCGCCGGGCGACGGTGAAGTCGGGCGAGAGCCGGGCGAACTTCTCCCGCCAGTAGGCGATGTCCTCGGCGTAGACGCCGGAGCGGGCCGCGGCGTCCAGGCCGGCCGCGTACCGGCTGAAGGGGGTCGCCGGGGCGAGCTGGTCGCCGGTGCCCGTGTAGAGGGCGAGGAAGTCGCCGACGAGCAGGTCGATGGTCCAGCCGTCGGCCGCGATGTGGTGCACCCCGAGGTACAGCACGGCGCCGCCGTCGCCCAGCGGGACGCAGCCGCCGCGGACCGGCGGTTCCTCCGCCAGCGGGAAGGCCGGGGCCAGGGCCGCGCGGATCAGGGCCGTCGCGGCCTCGGCGTCCACCGCCTCGGGGTGGCGGACGAACGCGACGCGCTCCGGCCAGTCGGCGACCTCCTCCAGGAGGAGCGCGTCGGCGGTGGCGACGTAGCGGTTGCGGAGCGACTCGTGGCGGGCGACGAGCGCGCGGAAGGCGGCCTCGGCACGGTCCGCGTCGAAGTCCCGGGCGCAGCGCAGGGCGCGGCCCATGTTCAGGAAGGCGGCCGAGCCCTCGCCCTGGGCATGGCGCCAGTGGCGCCGCTGCGAGGCCGTCGCGGCCACCGCGCCGTCGGACGCCACTCCCGCCGGCACCGTGGGGGCGGGGGCGTCGGCCTGCCGGATGAGCTCGTCCAGGGGCTGCGGGCCGAGCAGTCGTGCCACCGGCACGACCAGGCCGAGTTCCTCCTCGATGCGCATGATCGCGGCGTAGGCGTCCAGCGAGCTGCCGCCGTTCTGCGCCCACGAGCGCGCGGTGCTGAGGCCCGCCGGGTCACCGCCGGCCTTGCGGGTCAGTGCGGCGAGCAGGACGGCCTGCATGGCGTGCTGTTGTGCCTGGGCGTTCATAGGCTCCTGCCAGATGAGGACGTGGGACGCGGCGCGGGGGCCGCGGACGGTTCGGCGCCGAGCCTCGCGCTCATCTCCGCGGTCCAGTCGCGGTGGCCGACGCCGTCCTCGGCGAACAGTTCGCCGACGCGGGCCAGGAACTCGGCCGTGGCGTGGCGCAGGTCTTCCTCCTGCGGGCAGTCGAGGACCACGTTGCAGGCGATCGCGTCGGTGTCGGTCCGGGCCGCGCCCGCGCGGGCGACCTCGTCGACGGCCGCCACCCCGGGAGTGCGCAGCGCCCGGGGGGAGACGTGCGAGCGGACCTCGCCGTCGGTGTCGGCGAACGGCACGAACAGCCCGGCGACCCGGCGCTCGCCCGTGTTGTCGGGCAGCGGCTGGGTGGGCAGTCCGGCGGTGATCAGCAGGGCCTGGCGGACCAGGTCGAAGCCGGAGCGGCGCTTGAGCACCCGGCTCAGGTGCCCGCCCACCCGGCAGTTGATCTCGATGATCTCCGGGCCGGTGGCACCGAGTTTGACCTCGGTGTGGGTGATGCCGTCGTCCATGTCCAGCGCCCGGTGTGCGCCGAGGACGAGCTCCTCGATCCCGGTGCGCAGGCGGGGCGGCAGTCCGCAGGGCAGGATGTCGCCGGTCGTGGCCATCCGGCCGCCCTGCCGGGTCGCCGAACTCCGCTCGTGGACGGGGAACTTGTCGAAGACGGTGATCACGTCGTGGCGGCCGCCGGTGCTCTGCACCTCCACCGAGACGTAGTCCGCCCGCCAGGCTCCCGGCAGCGGGTCGGCCGTGGGGATGAACTGCTCGGCGTAGAGCGCGCCGCCCGCCCAGCGCCAGGAGGCGCTGAGTGCGGCGGCCTGCGCCGCGTCCCGGACGATCATGACGTCGGTGCCGCCGGCGCCGCGTCGCGGCTTGACGACGAACGGGTACCCGAGCAGGGCGGCCGCCTCCGCCAGGTCCGCCGCACCGTCCACGGGGTGGGCGGCGATCCGGGAGAGGCCGGCCCCGCCGACGGCCGTGCGCTGGCGGTACTTGTCGGCGGAGGCCGCGTCCCGGTGCCGGACGCCCAGGTGCGCGCCGAACGCCGCGGCG
The DNA here is from genome assembly GCF_040684795.1 of Kitasatospora sp. NPDC089797. NCBI lineage: Bacteria > Bacillati > Actinomycetota > Actinomycetes > Kitasatosporales > Streptomycetaceae > Kitasatospora > Kitasatospora sp. NPDC089797. The sequence goes on from NZ_JBFBGS010000005.1 coordinate 110,690, forward strand.
AGTTCGAGCTCGGCGTCGGCGAAGGTCACCACGCCGGCCAGCGGCCGGCCCGGGTCCGCCAGGTGCTCCTCGTCGATCTCCAGGGGAGCGCCGAACAGCCGGTCGATCAGCAGGGGGAGGGCGGGGTGCCGCTCGCCGGAACCGGACCGCAGCAGCGGGACGATCTCGATGTCGTCGGCCGCCGCGACGAGCACGTCGCGGGCGGAGGCGGCACCCCGGGGCGAGAACAGCACCCCCACCCGGGGTTTCACTGCGCCGTCGCCTTCTGCGCCGTCGCCGTCCGGGCCGCGTCCAGGAGTGCGGCCAGCGTTCCGTCCAGGAACAGGACGTCGGCCGGGATCTCCACCTCCAGATCGGCCTCGACCTGCTGGAGCAGCTCGATGGCCAGCAGCGAGTGGCCTCCCAGTTCGAAGAACCCGTCCTCGGGTAACGCTTCCTCAACTCCGAGCACGGCGCACCAGCGGGCGCGGACGACGGACTCGGGCGACTGCTCAGCGGTCACGGGTGATCCTCTCGGAGGACGCTCAACCCACGGTCGAGCGGCGGGAGTTTGATCTTTCGTCAACCTAGAGACCTTGTCCGAATAGCGCAACAGCCATTCCAGATAATGAGAGACCCCGACTATTGGGCGCTCCGGTTGAACCGTGCGCCTCTGTAGGATGAACACCCCCTCCTCGAACGACCGGTGAACCCTCCATGCTGGACACATCCCGCCTGTTCGACTCAGGCGCCGAGACGTACGACCGCGCCAGGGCCAGGCTCGTACCGGATCTGACGCCCTTTTACGAGACGGCCGTCGACATCGCGGCCGGTGCGGCCCGCGACCCCGCGGTGCGCATCCTCGACCTGGGCGCCGGCACCGGCCTGATGACGGCCGAGCTGGCCGCCCTCCTGCCCGACGCCTCCTACACGCTCCTGGACTCCTCGCCCGGAATGCTCGCGATCGCCCGTCGTGAACTCGCGCTGTACGCCGTCCGGCACGAGATCGTCGAGGCGGACATGCGCGGCCCCCTCCCGGCCGGCCCGTTCGACCTCGTCGTCTCCGCCCTCGCCATCCACCACCTGCCGCACGAGGACCAACGCGCCCTGTACCCGCGGATCCGCGAGGTGCTGGCCGAGGGCGGTGCCTTCGTCCACGCCGAGCAGGTCGCCGGTCCCACGGCCCGCCTCGACACCCTCTACGACGACATGTGGTCGCGCGACGTGGCCCGCCGGAACGCGAGCGACGGCGAACTGGCCGAGGCCAGGGCACGGATGGCGTACGACCGCTCGGTGCCGGTCCGCACCCACCTGGAGTGGCTGGCGGAGGCGGGGTTCCGGGAGGCGGACTGCTTCTACAAGCGGTACCGGTTCGCCGTCCTGGGGGCCTGGGTCTGAGCCGCCGCCCGCCGCCCCGCGACTCGGACACGGTGTCCGGAAACGACCCTGACGGTGCGTTGGCCGAAAACCGGCCCGGCGGGGCGTTGGCCGGAAACCGCTCCGACGGCCCGTCGGAACGACCCGTTCCGGCGCCGCGCGGGAACCACGGACCCCCTGCGCACCGCGCCACCGTGCCGTCTTGCATCGCGAGACGCACGGTGGTGCGGTGTACAGGACAGTTGGTAGCCTCCCGATCATGGAGCTGACCATCGAGACCCTCGGCGAGGTGCCCGAAGAACTTCGGTGCGGTGGCTGGCAGTTCGGCGCGCCGGCGCTCTCACCAGGCCGGATGCTCGCCGCGGCGGACGACGCCCGGTGGACCACCGGATGGACGGTGGCGAGGTCGCAGGGCCGCCTCCTCGGCGCCGTGAGCAGCCGGAGCCCCCGCAATCCCCGGTCGGCCGACGGCCCCCACGACCTCGGCGCGCGCGCCGACCTGCTCGGCGGCGCCGTCCCCGAGGACCCCACGCGATGGGTGTTCGTCGGCAGCAGCGGCGAGCTCGCCGCCGGGGTGCTCACCTCCGACGAACTGCCCCCGGGCGAGGCCGCCGAGGTGCGGGCCGCCCTGACCTCCGAGGCCTTCGGACGGGCGGAGGCGGCGGGGAACTACCCGGTCGCCCTGTACGTGCGCGACCGCGAGGTCGACTCCTTCGCCTCGGGCCTCGCCGACCGGGCCACCGTGCGCCCGCTCGACACCACCGCCGAACTGCCCGTCACCGGCGCCGACGAGGACGAGCACACCGCCGGACTGACCTCCCGTCAGCGCGAGGCCTGCCGCCGCGACCGCCGGAAGTTCTCCGCCCTGGGCCACCACGCGGACTGCGTCCCCGCCGAGGAGGTCATCACCGAGGCCGCCCCGCTGGTCTGCGCCGTCAAGCGCAAGTACGGGGTGGCCGACCATCCACGCCTGTGCGAGTACCGCCTGCGGCAGTGGGTCCGCACGCTGGGGCCCGAGGCCTGCCGGGCGTCGACCGTCCGCAGCGCCGACGGCGAACTGCTCGTCGCCTCCTTCTTCGCCCGGCAGGACACGCTCCTGGAGAGCTACGAGATCGGCCTGGCCGACGAGATGCCCGGTCGCGACCACAGCTACCTCCAGGCGATGATCCACGGCCCGGTCCGCTACGCCCTCCGGCACGGCTGCCGCAGCATCGACCTCGGCCTGGGCTCCAGCGCCGTCAAGCAGCTCCGGGGCGCCGTCATCGGCACGGCATGGGCCGTCAGCCCCGCCTGAGCCGCACCCCCGGACCCGACGCGGCGCACCGGGTCACCTCCCATCGGAGCAGAACGGAAACCATGCAGACCCTGCGCCGCAAGGCGATGCTCGACGTCCCCGGATTCCCGTTCTACCTGCTCTCCCGGGCCCTCAACATGTTCGGTGCCACCATGGCGCCGGTGGCGCTGGCCTTCGCCGTGCTGCACGCCACCGGGTCGGCGTCCGACCTCGGCCTGGTCCTCGCCGCACAGACCGCGCCGCAGGTGCTGTTCCTGCTGATCGGCGGAGCGGTCGGGGACCGCGCCCGCAGGACGATCATGATCGCGACCAACCTGGTCATGGCCGGGAGCCAGGCGTGCACGGCCCTCCTGGTGGTCCTCGGGCACGCGGACCTGGGCCTCCTGCTGGTCCTCCAGGCGGTCTGGGGCACGGCGCGCGCCTTCTTCACCCCGGCCAACACCGGCGTCGTCCCGGACCTCGTCCCGGTCGAGCGCATCCACGACGCGAACGTGCTGATCACCCTGAGCCGCAGCATCACCTCGATCTGCGGACCGGCGGCGGCCGGCAGCCTGCTCCTGTTCTGGAACCCGGGCTACATCGTGCTCGGCGACGCGGTGTTCTTCCTGATCAGCGCCGCCCTGCTGGCCCGCCTTCCGCTGAAGCCGTCGGGCACCGCACGGAAGGAGAGCCTGCGCCAGTCCCTGGTCGCGGGGTGGCGGGAGTTCGCCGGGCGCAGCTGGGTCTGGTCCATGGTGAGCAGCTTCGGCTTCTACCAGGGGGTGGTGCGCCCCGCGATCTACGTCGTCGGCCCGGTCCTGGCGGTCGGCAAGGACGGCATGGGTGCCACCGCCTGGGGCCTGGTCATCGCCGCGCAGGGGATCGGCGCCCTGCTCGGCAGCGTGCTGCTGTTCTGGTGGAGGCCCGCCCGTCCGCTGCTCGCCTCGAACCTCCTGGTCGGTCTGGACTCCTTCTTCCTGCTGGCCCTCACCCTGGCCGCCGGTGTGGAGTCCGTCGCCGCCGTCGCCCTCCTGGGCGCTGCGGGCGTGACCATGAGCGACGCCCTCTGGCACAGCACCCTCCAGCGGGAGGTCCCCTCCGAGGCGATGTCCCGGGTCAGCTCCTACGACTGGATCGGTTCCCTCGCGCTCAACCCCCTGGGCATGGCCGTCACCGGCGTCCTGATCCCGGTCGTCGGCCCGACCGCCATCCTGGTCACCGCCGCGGTGGCCAATCTCGTGGTCCGAGGTCTCCTCGTGCTCGCACCCGACGTCCGCGGCATGGGCGACGGCACCCGCACGCGGACGGACGAGGACGGCCTCGACGCGGACCGGGCACCCCAGGAGGCCTGAACCCCGGTCGTCCGCCCGGGGGTTCGGGCTCCCGCCGCGGGTCAGCTCTTCGGTACGAGGGTGTTCTCGTTGGTGCGGCCGGTGGCGAAGTCGTCGATGTTGCGGGCGGTGGCGTCGATGATCTGGCCGACGGCGGTGTGGGTGAAGTAGGCCTGGTGGCTGGTGACCAGGACCTGGGGGAAGGTGACCAGGCGGGCGAGGGTGTCGTCGGCGATGCCCTCGATGGAGCGGTCGGTGAAGAAGACGCCGGTCTCCTCCTCGTAGACGTCCAGGCCGACGCCGGAGAGGCGGCCGGCGCGCAGGGCCTCGACCAGGGCGGCGCTGTCGACGAGGCCGCCGCGGCTGGAGTTGATCAGGATGGCGTCGGGCTTCATCCGGGCGAGGGCGGCGGTGTCGATGAGGTGGTGGGTGGCCGGCAGGAGGGGGACGTGGAGGCTCACCAGGTCGGCGCGGGTGAGGAGTTCGGGCAGTTCGGTGTAGTGCATGCCGAGTGCGCGGCAGGCCGGGTTCTCGGTGATGTCCCAGCCGAGGAGTTCGGTGCCGAAGCCGGCCGCGATCCGGGCGAAGCACTCGCCGATCTTGCCGGTGCCGATGACGCCGACGGTCATCCCGTGGACGTCCCGGCCGAGCAGGCCGTCCAGGCGGAAGTCGAACTCGCGGGTGCGCCCGGCGGCCCGGACGATCCGCCGGTTGACGGCCAGCGCCAGCGTCCAGGCGTGTTCGGCGACGGCGTACGGGCTGTAGTGGGAGACCCGGGCGACGGTGAGGCCGAGGTCGGCGGCGGCCGCCAGGTCGATGTTGTTGAAGCCGGTGGAGCGCTGGGCGATCAGCTTGGTGCCCCCGGCGGCGATCACCGCGAGGGTCTCGGCGTCCAGGACGGCGTTGACGCTGCTGCTGACGGCCGGGTAGCCGGCGGCGAGCGGGGCGGTGTCGCGGTTGAGGAACACGTCCAGGCAGCGCAGTGCGTGCCGGCCGGCGAAGGCGCGCTCCAGCAGCGGTCGCTCGTCGGCCTGTACGCCGTAGGCCAGGATCTCCATCTGCGGTCCTTCCGGTCGGACTCCTGCCGCCCACGCTAACGGCGCGGTCGCCGGAACGCCCGCCGGGTGCACGGGAGCCCCCGGCCGGGACTGGGGGTCCGGCGGCCGGGGGCTCCCGTCGTGCGGGGGAGACGGGGGTCAGATGACCGTCTCGGCCTCCTGGTAGCGCTCCTGCGGGACGGTCTTCAGCTCGGCGACGGCCTCGGCCAGCGGCACCAGGTTGATGTTGGTGCCCTGCAGCGCGGTGATGTGCCCGAAGGCGCCCTTGTGGACGGCCTCGACGGCGTGCCAGCCGAAGCGGGTGGCGAGCACCCGGTCGTAGGCGGTCGGGGTGCCGCCGCGCTGGGTGTGGCCGAGGATCACCGGGCGGGCCTCCTTGCCGAGGCGGTGCTCCAACTCGCGGGAGAGCTGGGTGGCGATGCCGGTGAAGCGCTCGTGGCCGTAGATGTCCTTGCTGCCCTCCTCCCAGTGCATGGTGCCGGGCTCGGGCTTGGCGCCCTCGGCGCAGACCACGATGGCGAACTTCTTCTGCCGGTCGAAGCGCTCGCGGACGACGTCGGTCAGCTTCTCGATGTGGAACGGGCGCTCCGGGACGACGATGGCGTGCGCGCCCGCCGCCATGCCCGCGTTCAGCGCGATCCAGCCGGTGTGCCGGCCCATGACCTCGACGACCATGACCCGCTGGTGCGACTCGGCGGTGGTCTTCAGCCGGTCCAGGGCCTCGGTGGCGACCGAGACGGCGGTGTCGAAGCCGAAGGTCACGTCGGTGGCGGCGATGTCGTTGTCGATGGTCTTCGGCACGCCGACGATCGGCAGGCCCGCGTCGCTCATCAGCTTGGCGGCCTTCAGGGTGCCCTCGCCGCCGATCGGGATCACCGCGTCCAGGCCGAGGTCGGCGCAGTACTTCTTGGCCCGCTCGACGCCGTCCCGCAGGTGGCTCGGCTGCACCCGGGAGGAGCCGAGGATGGTGCCGCCCTGGGCCAGGATGCCGCTCACCGAGTCCAGGGTCAGGGGGCGGTGGTGTCCTTCCAGGAAACCGCGCCAGCCGTCCTCGAACCCGATGATCTCGTCGCCGTGGTCGACCACCCCCCGGTGGACCACGGAACGGATCACGGCGTTCAGGCCGGGGCAGTCACCGCCGCTGGTCAGCACTCCGATACGCATTAGCTTTGCAACTCCCGAGCAGAACCGAGGAACGGCCGGACTACAGGCTGGGACGACGAGCCGACACCGTAGCGAGGCCCTCCCACGCCGTGGTGGCGGGGAGGTGGCCGCGGGGTGAAGGACCGGCCGATCCGGACAGAACGCCCGAAAACGGCCGTGAAGTCGAGCATACGGCCCCTGGTCCGGCCGGGCAGGAGCCGACGCGGGAGCGGCGCCGTCGGCGCCCCCGCGCGGAATTGCAGCCTGCTGCCGAGGAGGGTGTGCAGCCGGCAGCCCCATTGTCGTACGTCCGGGGCGGCCCGCGGGCCGGGTGACCGCATCGCGGGCACCCGGGCGGGGCGTTCGGTCGTCCGCCGTGGGGCGTTCGGGGGGTACTACGGGGTGGTGCGCGGAGCCCTAGGAGGGTCGGGTCGTCGCGGCGATGCGCTCGGCCCGCAGGGCGTCGTACCAGGTGGTGTCGGCCGGCGGCAGGGCGTTGACGTCCAGCGCCAGCTTGATCAGCATGTCCGCCACGGCGGGGTTGCGGGCCAGCACCGGGCCGTGCAGGTAGGTGCCGAAGACGGTGTCCCGCCAGGCGCCCTCGGTGCCGTCGCCGGTGCCGTTGCCGCGGCCGACCGTGACGGTGGCGAAGGGCTGGACGCCCTGGCCGAGGTGGGTGACGCCCTGGTGGTTCTCGAAGCCGGTCAGCTGCGGCAGGCCGAGCCGCGGGTCCACGTCGGCGAGCACGTCGCCGACGCAGCGGGCGCCCTCGCCGCGGGTGGTCCAGACGTCGAGCAGGCCGAGGCCCGGCTCGCGCTCGCCGAGGTCGTTGATGAACTCGTGGCCCATGATCTGGAAGCCGGCGCAGACGCCGAAGATGATCGCGCCGTTCTCGGCGGCCCGCACCAGGCCGCTGTCGGCGCGCAGCCGCTCGGCGGCCAGCCGCTGGGGGCGGTCCTCGCCGCCGCCGATCAGGTAGATGTCCCCGCTGGTGGGGATCGCCTGGTCGGAGCGGACGTCGATCCGGGTCACGTTGAGATGGCGCTGGCGGGCCCGGCGCTCCACGACCAGGGCGTTGCCGCGGTCGCCGTAGGTGCTGAGCAGGTCCGGGTAGACCCAGACCACGCGCAGGCTGCTCTCACTCATCCTCGAAGGCCTTCCATCACGAAAAGACTGGTGTGCGGGCGCGGCATCAGCCGGCCACGACCTTCCGCAGCTGCTGGAAGGCGGTGTAGTTGGCGATGGCCTCGATCCGGCCGGGCGGGGCCATCCGGACGGCCTGCTCCAGGGTGTCCACGACGTGGAACTGCAGCCCGGCGACCTCCAGGCGGACGGCCAGGTCCAGCTTGCGCTGGCCCATCACGAAGATCGGGTGCCCGGCCAGGCGCTCGTAGTCGACGTCCCACAGCCAGGAGGTGTCGGTGCCGTCGGCGTCGAGGGCGTTGACCGAGAGGATCACCGGGGCCGGCGGGCCGTCGATCAGCGAGAAGGTCTCCAGCCAGCCGGCCGGGTTCTTGGCGAGCAGCAGCCGGATGTCCCGGCCCTGGTACTGCACCACGTCGTAGCGGCCCGCCACGGCGCTCACCGAGCGCATCCGCTCCAGCGCGACCTGCGGGGAGACGCCGAACACGGCGGCGACGGCGGCGGAGCTGGTGGCGTTGGCCAGGTTGGCCCGGCCGGGCAGCTGGAGCTGGATCGGCCAGGCGCCGCGCTGCGGGTCGATCACGTGGGTGCCCTGGAGCGCCCAGTGCGGGTTGGGGCGCCGGAAGCCGCAGTCCTGGCAGAACCAGTCGTCGCCGGGGCGCTGCATCACGCCGCCGCAGGCGGGGCAGGACCAGGCGTCCTCCTTCCAGGCCTGTCCGGCGGCCACCCAGACCACCTTCTTGCAGGAGGAGGCGGCCCAGGTCACCAGCGGGTCGTCGGCGTTGGCGATGACCACGGCCTCGGTGTCCTGGAGGCCCTCGCGCCACTTCTCCGCCATCATGCGGGTCTCGGCGGCGCGGTCCAGCTGGTCGCGGGAGAGGTTGAGCAGGGCGATCGCCTTGGGCCGGGTGTCGCGGGCGACCGTCGCCAGGTACTTCTCGTCGACCTCGATCACGCCGAAGCGGGCGTCGGTGCCGCCGGCCAGGGCGGAGGTGATGCCGGCCGGCATGTTGGCGCCCAGGGCGTTGGAGACCACCGGGCCGGCGGCGCGCAGCGCCTCGGCGATCAGGCGGGTGGTGGTGGTCTTGCCGTTGGTGGCGCTGACCAGGACGACGTCGAGGTGGTCGGCGAGGGTGGCGAGCAGGTCGGGGTCGAGCCTGAGGGCGACCTTGCCGCCGATCACCGAGCCGCTTCCGCGACCGGCCTTCCGGGACACGGCGGCGGCGACCTTGCCGGCCGTGACCGCGATCTTGGCGCGGGCCGGCAGCGAGGCGTCGCGTGCGCCTGTGGGCTCCGATTCGGTGCCTGCCATGCTCAGTGGTTCCTCCTTGCTGCGGCACCGCCCGTGGGCCGGATAACGGGCCGTCGGGCGGCGGGGACGGGGCCAGCCTACCGACTCCGTCGCCCGACCGGACGATCCGGACCCCACGCCGCCTGCTGCGACACCGCGACGGGACGGCTGACCGTCCGTCAACCGCGGAGGGGCCCGGTGTCCGTGGGGCCGGAGCGGGCCGGTGCCCGGTGTCCGGCGACCGGGGCGGCCCGGCCGCCGGGTGAGGATGTGGTGAAGAAAGAGCGGGTCAACGGCCCGGGCCGGGCGCGGGGGCGGCGTCGGCGGCCAACGTGGCGGTGATCACCAGGGTGCCGTCCTCGCAGCGGAAGTCCAGCGGCGCGCCCAGTCCGCGCATCGCGGCGATCAGCCCGGCGTTGCCGGCCTGGGTCACCGCGTACACCGCGTCGACCCCGGCCGCCCGGGCCGCCGTGGTCAGCCGCCGGAGCAGGGCCAGGCCCAGCCCGAGCCGCTGCCAGGCGTCCTCGACCAGGACGGCCAGCTCCGCCTCGTCCTCGTCCCACATCAGGTGCCCGAGGGCGACGATCCGCCCGTCGGGGGCGGTCACGGCGAGGCTGCGGCCGTGGCGGGGGTCCAGCAGGTGGTCCAGGTAGCGGTCGGCGTCGCGGACCGGGCCGTGGTAGCGCAGCCGCAGCGCGGTGGGGGAGCAGCGGTCGTGCATCGCCCGGGCCGCCGCCCGGTCGGCGGGGACGGCGGGGCGCAGCAGCAGCTCGGTCCCGTCCGGCAGGGGCAGCCGGGACACCGCCTCCTCGGCCGGACCGGCGCCGTGCGGGGGGCGGGGCCGGCGGTGCGGGACGCCGGTGTGCGCGGGCGGCCGGGCGGTCTGGCCCTCGGGCAGTGCGCACCTGTGCTTCGACCTGTGGAAGGGCCGGTGCCAGAGCCGTTCGAGGCGAGTGCGGGATGCCGTCATGGCGCCGACGCTACCGACGGCGCGCTTCCGGCCGGTTACGTGATCGTGAACGCACGAATGCCCGGGGGTGCGCGGGCGGGGCGGCGGGACGAGCCCGGCGGAGGCCCGGACCGGTGCCTCAGGTGGTCGGGACGGCGGGCGCACCACGGGTCCGCCGCTGTGGCCTGACGCGGACACGCTCACGGATGGCCCAGGATCCGTGCCCTGAGCGGCCCCTTCGGATAGGGATGGCTCGGCTTTCCCGCCGGCCCGGTCCGAGCCCGTCTCGGGCCGGGCCCGACGCCCGTCCCGACATCCGTCCCGACCCGAAGGGCCTTCCCGATGCTCTCGAAGAACTCCGCACTGGCCACGGCCTGTTGCGCCCTGCTGCTGGTGCTGCCGCTCGCGCTGGCCCAGTCGGCCGCCGCCGACAGCAGCAACAGCAACAACGGCCCCAAGACCCCGCAGGAGGCGGCTGCCTGCAAGAGCGTCACCAGCGCCCTGCTCGGCGGCTTCGGCAGCATGCTGGGCAACGCGGTGTGCGTGGTCCAGCCCGCGAACGGGAGCTGAACCGCCCGAGCGGAGACCCGGCCCGCACCCACCCGACCGGTCGGGCCGGTTCACCTGGTGAGGTCACCGTCCGGCACGTCCCGGACGGTGACCTTCTCGCTGTGCAGGCCCAGGAGTTCGGCCACGGTGTCACCGATCCGCCGGGCGTCGCCGGTCGGGCCGGGGGGCGCTCCGTCGGTGTACCGCTCGATGGCCTTCCTGAAGTACGACGGGTTCCAGGCCCCGACGGCCCCGCTGACATCGACGGCCCGGACCGGCCGGTGGCCGACGGCGCGCCGGAGGGCGGGGAGGATCTCGTCGGAGGCGTACTTCCCCGGGACCTGGAACAGGCTGGCGTGGCCGCCGACCTTGCCGCCGTCCCGCAGGTAGACGGTGACGACCAGGCAGCTGGTCACCGACGGGTAGGTGATTGTTCCCCGCGGGCCGACCTCGCCGACCTCGCCCTCGGTGATCGAGACGCCGGTCGCGGCGTCGGCCGGGGAGCGCGACCCGAGGGGCGCCGCTCCGGGGGCCACCGGCCCGGGTTCCACCGGCCCGTGCACCGCCGGGCCGGGCCCGGGCGGAGCGGCCGCCGCCGTGCCGCCACCCCCGACGAGGGCGCAGGCCGCCAGGGCGAGCGCCGCCCCGACGGCGAGGCCGGTCCTTCCCCTGACCTGCTCGGACCCCACCAACGTCATGACCCCCACACCTCGGGAAAGCGATCCGCTCCCGGCCCGGCCGTACGCCGTCACGCACGCGCGGCGACACATGCTTCCGAGGACGAACGATCCCGTCAACTCCGCGCCCGGCGGACCTGCCCGGCGGACGTGCCCGGCCGCCTCCGGCGCAGGCAGACAGGATGTCGATCGAATATTCCGGTCAACCGATAAAACCCGAACCCCGAATTTATCCCCCCATTTGGCGGCGTGCCGTGTGCGAACCCATCTGGCTAGCATTCCCATTAGTCGGTCCGCTGCAATTGCGGCAGGCCGACTATCGGCCCTGCGGTCGATTCTCGGCATGCCCGGAACGGGCATGCGCCGGGATACTTCCACATTGTTGTATGGAAAGGATGATCCGATGAAGGCTTTTGTCAATGGTATGCCCGCCGGGGACATCGAGGGAGCGACCTGGGTCAAGGCGGCCGCCAGCGCCGACACCGGGGTGTGTGTCGAGATGACCCGCCTGCCGCACGGTGGAGCCGCCGTGCGCAACTCCACCGACCCGGAGGGCGTCGCCCTGATCTTCACCGCGAGGGAGATCGAGGTGTTCTTCGGCGGCGTCCGGAACGGCGAATTCGATCACATGTTTGTCGCGTAATCCCGGCATTTTACGACGTCCGGTCGACGGCGGTACCTGTTTCGATCGGACTCGTGTGAGGATGGGGCGCGGGGGCTTCGAATATGCGACGATGAGCAAAATGAAGTCGCACCTGGAGCCCCCGTGCCCACCCTTTTCGAGAACGGCGATCACCTCGCCCGAGTGATTCCGCACCGCCGGACGGGCGCGGACCCCGCCAACAACCCGCCGGCCGCGGCCCTCATCCTCGGTGCCCGGCTCAAGGCGCTCCGGGAGAGCCGGGGCATGATCCAGTCGGCCGCCGCCCGCGGCACGGGCTTCTCCAACTCCACGCTCTCGCGACTGGAGCGGGGGGAGAGCCCGCCCGAGGAGGTCGACGTCCGGGCGCTGGCCCGGGTGTACGGCGTGAGCGCCCTGGAAGAGGCGCAGCTGATGCAGCTGGCGGCGCAGGCGCGCCGGCCGGTGTGGTGGTCGCGGTACCTCGAACCGACGGCCGGCTACCTCACCACGTACATCGGCCTGGAGGAGGCCGCCCGCAGGGTCGACACCTACGAGGCCCTCGTGGTGCCGGGCATCCTGCAGACCGAGGCGTACGCGCGCGACATGATCGAGCGGCACTTCCTGACCAGCGAGCAGGACAAGGTGGAGCTGGCGGTGGGGTTGCGGATGGAGCGCAAGCGCCGCTTCCTGGCCTCGCCGCCGGAGCTGGCGAGCATCCTGATCAGCGAGTTCGTCCTGCAGCCGCTGGTGGAGGACAAGAGCGTGATGGCCGAGCAGATGCGCCACCTGTACGACATGGCGATGACCCCCGGCATCAAGCTCCGGGTCGTGCCGATGGCCAGGATCATCGGCCTGCAGATGGCCTCGATCACCCACCTGGAGTTCGAGGTCGGCGGGCCGCCGCCCATGATCTACCTGGAGGGGTACGAGAGCGCGGACTACCGCCCCAAGGCCACCGGGGTCGCGGGCGGGCGCAACAACGGCGCGGACTACGAGCGGCACCTCCAACTGCTGGTGAAGATGAAGGCGCGGGCCGCCACCCGGGTCCAGAGCATGCGCCTGATCGAGGGCGCCGTCGAGAAGTACTCCTAGCAGGACTCGTCCGCGCATCGGCCGGACGGACTCACGGGACGCGGGCCAGGCCGCCGAACGCCGTGAGTTCCCGGCTGCGCTGGCGCTGCTGGAGGTCGGACACCGGCCGCCAGTCGGTGACGTCGACCAGTCCGGGGGGTTCGATCTCCAGCCCGTCGAAGTAGGAGCGGACCTCCCGCTTCTCGCGGACCCGCCCCCAGTGCCTCGGCACCTGCCGGTTCATGAGCTCGGTGACCCCGCTGCGCACGCCGGCGTCGTCGCTGACGAGTTCGGAGACGACCACGAAACTGCCGGGGGCGAGCCGCGCGGTGACCTGCCGGATGAGCTCAGCAGGGTCCTGCTCGTCCGGCAGGCAGTGCAGGACGGCGGCGAACAGGACGGCCGTGGGCTCGTCCGGGTGGATCAGGTCCAGTGCCGCGGGGTGGCCGAACACGGCGTCGGTGTCGGTCATGTCGGCCCTGACGAGTGCGGTGCGGTCGTTCTCGTCCAAGGACTCCCGCCCGTAGGCGATCACGATGGGGTCCTTGTCGACGTAGACGATGCGCGACGCCGGATCCACGCGCTGGGCGACCTGGTGGAGGTTGTCCCCCAGCGGCAGCCCGCAGCCGTAGTCGAGGAACTGGCGGACGCCGTACTCGGCGGCCAGCGTGTGGACCACCCGTTGGAGGAACCACCGGTTGCTCAGGACCAGTTGTCTACTGGTCGGCGCGATCTGGAGCAGTCGCTCGGCCGCTCTCCGGTCGGAGTGGAAGTTGATCGACCCGCCCAGAAGCCAGTCATAGACTCTGGCATCACTGGGCACGGTCACGTCGATGCCGTCGCCTTTGATCCCCATCGGGCCCTTCAACGGTCGCCAACCCCGTCCGTCGGCAGGGCAGTTGCCGATCAGTGTAGAGAAGGCATGCCAGTCGGCGCCATCACCCGATGGGGTGGCGCGGATACGGAGAGGGAACTGCTGGTCGCTCTCCGGCGTTCTGGAGTACCGGTTTCGGACTGCTCTCCGGCCCCTGGACGTCGGCCGGGTTCGGTCGACGTCCGCCGGGTTCCGTGGAGTTCAGCCGTCGCCGACCGTGCTCAGATCCGCGGGATGACCTCCCTCAGGTCGGACAGGTACGCGTGGAGCAGGCGCTTGGCCGTCAGCGCCCCCGCCTCGACCACGGACACCTCGGTGCCCATGAGGGTCGCGACGGCCTCCGGGGACAGGCCGAGGCGGTGCCGCAGCAGGACGATGTCGGCGATCGGGCCCGGCAGCAGGCGGTGCAGCAGGTCCTCGCCGGAGGCCGTGCCCAGGTCGTCGCGGCCGCGGCGCGCGGCGGTCACCGAGCAGCGCAGGGCGGACCAGGCCTCCTGCGCCGGGCTGGGGCTCCGGAGGACGACCTCCCACCGGGAGTGGGTGCGGTGCAGGGCCTCCGCCACCGCGGCCTGGCCGGCCCGGTCGTCCTGGAGCCTCGCCTGCGCGTACATCAGGTAGCGGCTGCGGGAGAGGGTGACGAACGCCCCGAATCCCAGGGGCGTGCGACCGGCGGCCGCGGGGTGGGGGTTGACCGGTGCTGCCGGAATGCCGTGCTCCATGCGCGTCTCTTCCTCACCGTGGGCCGCTGGACGGGCGAGCGGTGTGCGACGGATCGAGGGGCGGCGGCCCGCACCGTCAGGGACGGGTGGGTCGCGCGGGCGTCGGCCGTTCCTGGTGTGCGGCCGACGGATGGTGGCGGTGCGGGGGAGTGCGCACGGCCCGTGGACGAGGGCGCCCTGCGGCGGGGGTGGTCGGACGGTTCCGTTCGTCGGGACCGTCGGGACCGTCGGGATCGCCGGACCCGTGGTCGGCCGTGGCGCGGCCGGTGCGGACGTCCCGGTGTCCGGGGGAACGGCGCCGTCGGGGACCGCGGCGCCCGACGCACCGGTCCCGTACGGTTCCTGGGCCGGGGCGAAGCTGCTGACAGCGTGGGGCTGCTGGGAGGGCGCGTCCACGCGCCGCCCCCCGGGCTCGGTCGGGCACGTTCGGGAGCTCTCTCGATCGCAGTGGTCCCGGCCGGCGGTTCCACCCGCCCCCGGGGCCCCGGTCCTGGGGCCGGGCATCAATGTACTGGGCAAAGTTGGCCCGGTAGGCCGTCAACGACCCTCCTGCAAAACCACGTTGCCGGGATGCTTATTGACGCCCTCCGCTCGCGCGGATGTTCCCCTGTTCATGCCCGCGTTCGGTCGACCGGGGGGTTCGGGCACGGCGGCCGGCCGCCGTCGATCCGCGGGGCACGGACCGGGACAAGGTCAGCGAGTCGTCACCGTCCTGTCACGGGCGCCGGAACGGCGGAACCCGCCTGGTCGGAGGTGACGTCATCGGCCGCAGAGAACGCGCAGTGGAATCGGGGAGTGGTCGTTGATGGACGTCAGGGCGCGCATGGCAAAGCTGGGCAACCGTTCGCGGGTGGCCCTCGCGGCAGGGGTCGTCGTGGTGGCGGCGAGCGCCTGGGTGGTGCCGACGGTCACGGCCACGACCTCCGTCGCGGCCGACCAGCGCGTCACGCACGGCCAGGGCGACGGCGCCCAGGAGGACGGTTCGCAGGCCGACGGCGCCGGTGCCCAGCAGCAGTCGGGCGGGGTGCCGGAGAGCATCGCCCACGCCTCCGAGGCCGGGGGCAACGCCGTCAACATCACCATCGACGACGGTCCGGACCCGGTCTGGACGCCGAAGGTCCTGGACGTGCTCAAGCGCTACGGCGTGAAGGCGACGTTCTGCATGATCGGCCCGCAGGCCAAGGCGCACCCCGACCTGGTGAAGCAGGTGGTGGCGGCCGGTCACCGGCTGTGCGACCACACGGTGGACCATGACACGACCATGGACAAGAAGCCGGTGGCCTACCAGGAGAAGGAGATCCTGGACGCGAAGAAGATGATCGAGGACGCCGCGGGCGGCGCCCACGTGCTGTACTACCGGGCGCCCGGCGGCTCGTTCACCCCCGACAGCCGGCGCATCGCCGCCGCGAACGGGATGCGCCCGCTGGGCTGGAACGTCGACTCGAAGGACTTCGAGAAGCCCGGCACGGCCGCCATCGTCGAGACGGTGAAGAAGGAGCTCGGCAACGGGCCGACCGTCCTGTTCCACGACGGCGGCGGCGACCGCCGGCAGACCGTCGAGGCCCTCGACCAGGTGCTCGGCTGGCTGAAGGCCCAGGGCCGTCCGACCGGCTTCCCGGTCCAGACGACCCCCTGAGCCCGCGACGGCCGGTGCCGGACCGGCCGCCGGTCAGGCGTCGAGCACCTGGCCGTGGCGCTTGACGACCGGTCCCTCGCCCGACCACGGGAACTCGATCCAGTCGTCGGTCCGCTTCCACACGTACTCGCACTTCACGAGGGAGTGCGGCTTCTCGTAGATGACGGCGGAGCGGACCTCGGCGACGTGGTCGAGGCAGAAGTCGTGGACCAGCTTCAGCGTCTTGCCGGTGTCGGCGACGTCGTCGGCGATCAGGACCTTCTTGTCCGTGAAGTCGATCGCGGACGGGACGGGCGCCAGCATGACGGGCATCTCGAGGGTGGTGCCCACGCCCGTGTAGAACTCGACGTTCACCAGGTGGATGTTCTTGCAGTCCAGCGCGTACGCCAGGCCGCCCGCCACGAACACGCCGCCGCGGGCGATGCTCAGGACGAGGTCGGGCTCGTAGCCGTCGTCGGCGATCGTCTGCGCGAGCTCGCGCATCGCCCGGCCGAAGGTCTGGTAGTCCAGGATCTCGCGTACATCAGTCACGGCGTTCATTGTGCTCGACTGTCGGCCGGGCCGCGAACAGGGGGGCCCGCTCAGGACCGCTGCGCCCCTGGTCCGGGCGCTCGGGACGGTGGGTGCGGGCGGCGGGTGGAGGGCAGCAGCCAGCCGCCGGCGGTGTGCGCGGGCGGGTGCGGGGCGGCGGTCCGGGGCGTGCCCCGGTAGCTCAGGTACATGCCGGTCAGGACGGTGACCTTGGCGCGCAGGAGCCAGGGGTCGAACGGCTTGACGATGAAGTCGACCGCCCCGGCGTCGTAGCCGCGCAGGGTGTTCTCCGGGTCGGAGCCGATCGCGGTGACGAAGATGATCGGGATGTCGCGGGTCTGCGCCCGGCTCTTGATGTGGGCGGCGGTCGCGTAGCCGTCCATGCCGGGCATCTGCACGTCCAGGACGATGACGGCGATGTCGCTGTGCTGGAGCAGCGCCTTCAGGGCGTCCGGGCCGGAGGCGACGGCCAGGACCTCCCAGTCGGCGGCCGCGAGGACGGCCTCCAGGGCGACCAGGTTCGTGGGCTGGTCGTCGACCACGAGGACCCTGGGCCGACCGGCGCCGGCCGGCGCGGCGGCGGGCGCCTCGATCCGCAGCGGGTCCTCGCCGACCTGCTGCTCGGCGGTGGTCAGCTGGCGTTCCAGCAGCTCGCAGCGGGCCTCGGCGGCGAGCCGGCGCCGCAGTGCCTCGGCCAGCTCGGCCTCCAGCCGCGCGACCTCCCGTTCCAGGGCCTGCTTCTCCCGGAGCAGGCCCTGGCGGTCGCCGCCGTGCAGGGCGATCTCGTCCGCCCGGGCCCGCTCGCGCGCCCAGTCGCCCTCCAACTGGTTGAGGCGCAGCTCCAGGTCGGCGATCCGGTGGTTCCGGTCCAGTAGGGCGTCGCCCAGGAGGTCGCTGTGGGCGGCCGAGCGCCGCGAGAGCCGGTCGGCCTGGGCCAGCTGGAACTGCAGCTGCTGGACGGCGTGGCCGACCGAGGCGCTGGTCTGCTGCGCGGCCGCGTGCAGGGAGCGGAGCAGCCCGATCGTCTCCGGGGTGGCGACGCTGCCGCGATCGGCGCCGACATCGGTGAGCAGGTCCTGGACGAACTGCCAGGCGGGGATGCGCTGGCCGGCCAGGTAGCGGGAGAGCGCGCCCGGGCTCAGGTGCCGGCGCGAGCTGTAGCGCCGGACCGACACGGCCGGCCGCAGCCCCGCGAACAGGCTGCGCAGCGCCTCGGCGAAGGCCCGGCACTCCTCGTTCAGATCGGGGCTGAGCGGCTGCAGGCTCCCCGCGCGGTCGCCCCCTGGTGTCCCGAGCATCTCCACGACGCCACCCTCCGTGCGGTATCGGGTCGGTCGCGGCCCGGAGCCCGGCGGGCCCGGGCCGCCCGGCGGTCAGGAAGCGGGCTCGTCCTCGGCCGGTTCCCGGCCGGGACCGGCGACGAGCCGGTTGACGAACGGCACGCCGACGCCGAAGGCGCCGACGCCGTACAGGGCGCACCGGGCCGGGTGGGTGCCCCCCGCGGCGGCCAGGACGCCCGCGCCGACCCCCGTGAGCACCCCGATCAGCAGCACCAGGGCCGCCCTGGTCGACAGCAGCGCAGGCTGCACCTCGTACCTCCTCGATCCGTGGCGGCCCGCGCCGGCCACGACCTGTCCGCCGGCCCGGGTGGTCCGGCGATGCGTCACAGCATGGAGGTCCGGGCGCCGTTGCGCCGCCGTTTCCGGGGCGGAAACACCGATCGGCAACACCGGGCGCTCCCCGAGTGCGCCGTCCCGGGCGCCGTCCCGGGCGGCGGGAGGCGAGTGGTCCTGGGCAAGTGCTCCGGGTCAGGCGATCCGGGTCGGGGCGTCCTCGACGGTGTGTCCGCTGGTGGTGAGCAGGGTGGTGAGGGCGGCCGGGCTCAGCGAGCGGGGGGTGCGGAGGAAGAGTTCGTCGGCGGTGGGGTGGGAGTGCAGGGAGAGGAGGGTGATCCGGTGGTCGGCGAGGGTGGTGTGGGTGTGGGCGAGGGCGGTGGTGCGGACCCGCCAGAGGGTGGTCGGGGGAGGGGCGTGCGGGGACCACCAGGCGTGCAGGAGTGCGGTGACGAGCAGGGCGACGGCGGAGCCGGCCAGGACGACCGGGCCGTCCGGGCCGTCGACGACGAGCTTGGCGACGAGGTCGGCCGCGGTGACGGAGAGGAAGACGGCGGCGAGTTCGACGGTGTCCCGGCGCCAGCGGTGGGCACGGGGGAAGGAAGGCTTCGGGTGCTCCATGCCCTCCACCGTGCCCGACCGGTGTTTCCCGGCCGCGAACCGCCCGTGACCTGGTGGTTAAGGTCCGGCCGGGTGTGTTACGGCAGGAGCGCGCGGGCCGCGGCCCGCACCTCGGCGAGCAGCAGCCGGAGGTCCTCCTCGGTGGTCGCGGCGTTGAGCAGGCAGGCGCGGAGCATCTCCCGCCCGCCGAGCCGGGCGCCGGTGAGGAACACCCGTCCGCGCCGCTGGACGGCGAGCGGCAGGTCGCGGTTGAGGGCGTCGAGGGCCTCCTCGTCCAGCCCGGTGGCCCGGTGGCGGAACGCGACGATGGAGGTCTGCACCTCTGCGAGCAGCTCCAACTCGTCGTCGGCGTCGACGAGTTCGCCGAGTCGGCGGGCCAGGGCGGTGCACCGGGCGATGTCCTGGACGAGGCCGGCGCGGCCGCGGTGCGCGATGGTGGCCCAGACCTTCAGGGCACGGAACGGGCGGGTCTGCTCGGTGCCGTACTCGGAGAACCAGCCGAGCGCCCCGGCATCCTCGTCGCGCAGGTAGGACGGGACGAGGCTGAAGGTGCCGCGCAGCTCCTCGGTGTCGCGGACCAGCGCGCAGCCGCAGTCGACCGGGACGCCGAGCCACTTGTGGGGGTCGAGGGCGAGCGAGTCGGCGCGCTCCAGACCGGCGTAGCGGTGGGCGATGGCCGGGTCGAGGCGGCCGAAGGCGCCGTAGGCGCCGTCGACGTGCAGCCACAGGCCCTGCTGCGCGCACAGGTCGGCGATCGGGTCGAAGGCGTCGACCGCGCCGGTGCCGACGGTGCCGGCCGAGGCGACCACCAGGAAGGGCAGCAGCCCGTCGGCGCGGTCGCGCTCGACGGCGGCCCGCAGCCCGGCCGGGTCGAGCCGGCCGTCGGGACCGGCGGCGACGGTGCGCAGGTGCCGGCTGCCCAGGCCGAGGAGCTCGGCGGCCTTGCGGACGCAGGAGTGGGTCTCGCCGGTGACGTAGCCGACCAGCGGCGGCAGGCCGGCGAGGCCGTCCTCGCGGACGTCCCACCCGGCCCGGCGGGCGGCCCGGTTGCGGGCGGCGGCGACGCAGACGATGGTCGCCATCGAGGTGCCGGAGGTGAGCAGCCCGCCGCCGGCCGGGTGCGGGAAGCCGACGAGTTCGGCGATCCAGCGGACCACGGCGCGCTCCAGGTGGACGTCGGCGTGGTCGCCGCCGGCCGAGCTGGGGTTCATCGCGGCGGCGGCCAGGGTGGCGAGCACCCCGGCGGGGGCGGGGGCGGAGTTGACCCAGCCGAAGAAGCGCGGGTTGCCGTTGCCCATGGGGTGGGGGAGGACGTCCCGGGCGATGGCGGCCGGCAGCTCGGTGAGCGGGCGGCCCTCGGCGGGCAGCGGGGCGTCGAGCAGGGCCTGCCGGGCGGCGTCGTCCATCGGCTGCCAGACCGGGCGGGCGGGCAGCGCCGCGAGGTAGTCGGCGACCAGGTCGGCGGTGGCGTGGGCGGCGGTGCGGAAGTCCGCGTCGCGGGGGTCCTCGGTGGTCATGGCGTGCTCCAGGAGGCCGGAGGGGCGGGCAGGCGCGGCGTCCTCGGCGCACCCTGATCAGGCGGATGATCGGGTGATCCTATGCAACCGGGCCCGCGCCGTGCGGCGCGGGCCCGACAGGTGGGACGGGGACGGAGCGGGGCCGGCGGACCGACCGCGGCGGACCGGGGGCCCCGCGGGGGCGGTCAGTCGAGCGAGCCGGACAGCCCGCCCGCGGACCGGCAGTAGCCCTGCATCTCCTTGTTGGTGATCTTCGCGCAGAGCCGTCCGGACGCCCCGCCGTCGGTGTAGTTGACGGTGTAGTAGCTGACCAGCCCCTCCGCGCAGGCCTTGCGCTGCCAGCCGTCGGCGGCGGTCGCGCACTGCTGGGCGGCCCAGTCCTCGCGGTCCAGGTTGTACTTCATGGTCCGCGAGCCGACGCCGCGGCTGCAGTCCACGGCCCCGCCGCTGGCCTTGCCGTTGAGGCACCACTTGAGGGCGTCGGCGTAGACCTCGGGGTGGTTCGGGTAGTCGTGCGAGGAGAGGTAGAAGGTCGGCGCGTAGAAGAAGCACGCGGACTGGAACAGCGAGGGCTGGTCCTTGCACGGGTAGAGCGGGTCCTGGGCGAGCTTGTCGGCGGGCAGGTTGGCCTTGGCCTGCTCGTCCTCCTCGTCCGGGCCGAAGAGCTGCATGAACAGGCCCTCGGAGCAGCGGATCCGGTTCTGGTCGGTGGTGAACTTGTTGCACAGCTCGCGCGCCTTGGCGACGTCCTGCTTGGCGACGAACATCGTGCCGTGGCCGACGCCGTGGATGCAGGGCCCGGTGTTCTTGGGGGCGCACAGCTTGAGCAGGTCCACCTCGGGCTGGGGGGAGGCGTTCAGCATCTCCTCGACCGCGCCGTGCAGGTAGCCGGCCGCGCAGGTCTCGTGCGGGAAGGAGATGACCTTCTGGAAGTCGGCGTTGAAGCGCTTGACCGCCGCGTGGCCGAGCTCGTGCGCGATCGGGTGGCAGAAGCGCACGGTGTACGGCTTCTCCTTGGTGATCCGGTCGAGGTCGGCGAGGGCGACACCGGGGTCGGTGGCGTCCATCTCGGCCATCATCTTGTTGCGCAGCGTGGAGCGGGTCCACACCGCCGGGTCGCCGGTCGGGGTGGCGCTCGGGGCGCCGGGCCCGACCGCCCGGGCGCCGGAGACCCCGGGGGCCGTGGAGACGGCGGGCGAGGTGGTGGCCGCGGCGGGCGACCAGTCGGTGACGGCCACCGACCCGAGCCCCAGGACACCCAGGAGCACGGCGGTGAGAATCGCGAAGACTCGCGGCTGCATGACGGGATCCCCCGGCGGATCGAGGTGAACGGTTCGCTCCCATCCTGACGGCACGGGGAGCGCGATCCCGCGTTTTCGCCCGCCATTCGGGAGGTGTCGGCGACGCTACCGCATCGCCCGCACGCCCCGGCCGGGCGGGACGGCTCCCGGACGTCAAGGGGGTTGACGGTGGGTCGGCCGTCCGGGGTGGTCAACCGTCGGCCGGGGCGGCCGGTTCGCCGTCTTCACCCGGACGGCGCAGCGGCGGGCCGGGGGGCCGCCACCGCGCCGTCCGGGCGCGGGTGCGCTCAGAGCTCCAGCGTCACCCGGTACTCCGTCAGCCAGGCATCGAGGTCCAGCGCGAGGTCGACGGCGAGGCGCACCGACTGCGGGTCGGTGTCCGGGGCGAGCGCGTCGGTCAGCCGCCGGCCGTCCAGCAGGTCGAGGGCCGGGGAGGTGCGCGCGGCGGTCAGCCGGGCGAGTTCGGCGCGCAGCTGCGCCGGGTAGAGCGGGTCCATCGACACCGGGTACGGGCTCTTCACCCGGTCGGCGACCTCGGGCGGCAGCACGTCCCGGACGGCGGCCCGCAGCAGGCTCTTCTCCCGTCCGTCGAAGGCCTTCATCGCCCACGGGGTGTTGAAGACGTACTGGACCAGCCGGTGGTCGCAGAACGGCACCCGGACCTCCAGGCCGTGGGCCATGCTCATCCGGTCCTTGCGGTCGAGCAGGATGCAGACGAAGCGGGTCAGGTTGAGGTAGGAGATCTCGCGCATCCGCCGCTCCAGCGGGTCGGCCGCGTCCAGGTGCGGGACCTCGGCGAGCGCCTCCTGGTAGCGGGTCCGGCGGTAGCCGTCCAGGTCGAGCTTGCGGAGCAGCTCGGCGTCGAGGAGCCGTTCGCGCGGGGCGGAGCCCGAGCCGGCGATGGCGGCGAGGCTGGCGGCCCAGGGGAAGTCCTCGGCGGCGACCGTCGCGGGGTCGTGGAACCAGCGGTAGCCGCCGAAGAGCTCGTCCGCGGACTCGCCGGACAGCGCGACGGTGGAGTGCCGGCGGATGTCGCGGAACAGCATCAGCAGCGAGACGTCCATGTCGCCGACGCCGTTGGGCAGGTCGCGGGCGCGCACCGCGGCCGTGCGCTGGGCCGGGTCGGTGAGTTCGGCGGCGTCCAGCTCGATCACGCTGTGGTCGGCGCCGACGTGGTCGGCGAGCAGCCGGGCGAACGGGCCGTCCTGGGTCTGGCGGACCGGGTCGGCGTGGAAGTTGTGGGGCTGCCCGGCGAAGTCCACCGCGAAGGAGCGCACCGCGCCCGCGCCGCCGGCGGTCAGCTCCTTGGCGGCGATGGCGGTGATGGCGCTGGAGTCCAGGCCGCCGGAGAGCAGGGAGCA
Organism: Kitasatospora sp. NPDC089797; assembly: GCF_040684795.1. Classification (NCBI taxonomy): domain Bacteria; kingdom Bacillati; phylum Actinomycetota; class Actinomycetes; order Kitasatosporales; family Streptomycetaceae; genus Kitasatospora; species Kitasatospora sp. NPDC089797. Next base: position 133,326 of record NZ_JBFBGS010000005.1, read on the forward strand.
GAGCGGCACGTCCGCGTCCAGCTGGCGGTGCACGATGTCGTCCAGCAGGGCCCGGACGGTGGCGATCGTGGAGTCCAGGCCGTCGGTGTGCTCGCGCGCCTCCAGGGCCCAGTAGCGCCGCACCGAGACGCCGCTGCGGCGCACCCGCACCACGTGCCCGGGCCGGACCTCCAGGATGCCCCGGTACGGGGTGAGGCCCGGGGTGCGGGTGTGGCCGAGCAGTTCGCGCAGCCCGTCCAGGTCGACCACCGGGCGCACCGAGGGGTGGGCCAGGATCGCCTTGATCTCGGAGCCGAAGAGCACGCCGTCCGGGGTGGGGTGGTAGTAGAGCGGTTTGACGCCCATCCGGTCGCGGACCAGCAGCAGTTCCTCGCGCCGGGCGTCCCAGACGGCGAAGGCGAACATGCCGTTGAGCCGCTCGGCGAGGCCCTCGCCCCACTCCAGGTAGGCGCGCAGCACCACCTCGGTGTCGCTGCGGGTGCGGAAGCGGTGCCCGGCCGCCTCCAGTTCGGCGCGCAGCTCGCGGTGGTTGTAGACCTCGCCGCTGTAGGTGAGCGCGGCCAGCAGCCGGCCGTCGTGTTCGACGGTCATCGGCTGGACGCCGCCCTCGATGTCGATCACCGCGAGGCGGCGGTGGCCGAGTCCGGCGTGCGGCTGCAGGAGGACGCCGCCGGCGTCCGGGCCGCGGCGGAGTTGAGTGGCCGTCATCGCTTCGAGGACGGCCCGTTCGGCGGTGAGGTCGCGGTCGAAGGCGACCCATCCGGTGATCCCGCACATCAGCAAGCCCTCCGGTCTTCCGCTACGTGTACCGAAGGTCACGCTACGTGTGGAGTCGGCGCGGCATCAAGAGTCTGTCGGGAAGGTAGCGGAAGAAGATCCACCTGGTTACTCGCGGTGAAACTCCCCAAGCCTGCCCGAAATCGGGCAAGATCTTTGGCTTCGGCGCGCGAAGCGACCTAGAGTCTCCCTCGTGTCGAGCTCCCACCCTCACGAAGACCTCCTCGCCCACCTCTCCCGGACCAGCCCGCTCGGGCCCCGGGAGGCGGCGCGGGTCGTGGCCGAGGTGCTGGCGTACTTCTCCGAGACCACCGAGGAGTACGTCCGGCGCCGCCACGGCGAGCTCCAGGCACGCGGTTTGACCAACGAACGGATCTTCGCCCGGCTCGCCGAGGAACTGCCCGCCCGCCGGGTCGCGGCGCCCGACCTCTCGGCCCGTCAGCTGCGCCGGATCGTCTACGGCTGAGCAGCCGTCCCAACCTTTAGTGGAGGAGTCCACGCATGTGCGGAATCGTGGCCTACATCGGCCCCAAGGACGCGACCCCCTTCCTGCTGGAGGGCCTGGCCCGGCTGGAGTACCGCGGCTACGACTCGGCCGGCGTCGCCGTCACCGGGCGCACCGGCGGGATCAAGCTCCGCAAGGCCAAGGGCCGGGTCGCCGACCTCGCCGCCGCCGTACCGGCCCGCTTCAAGGGCAACACCGGCATCGGCCACACCCGTTGGGCCACCCACGGCGTGCCCAGTGACGCCAACGCCCACCCGCACCTCGACCACGCCGAGCGGATCGCCGTCGTCCACAACGGCATCATCGAGAACGCCGACGAGCTGCGCGCCAAGCTCACCGCCGACGGCGCGGTGTTCCGCTCGGAGACCGACACCGAGGTGCTCTCCCACCTGATCGCCGCGCACGCCACCGAGGGCGTCGAGCTGGAGGACGCCGTCCGCGCCGCCCTCGGCCGGGTCGTCGGCACCTACGGCATCGCGGTGCTGGACTCCGAGCAGCCCGACCGCATCGTGGTCGCCCGCAACGGCAGCCCGATCGTGCTCGGCATCGGCGAGAAGGAGATGTTCGCCGCCTCCGACGTCTCCGCCCTGGTCCGCTACACCCGCCAGGTCGTGCACCTGGAGGACGGCGAGCTCGCCACCGTCCGCGCCGACGGCTTCCGCACCTTCACCGCGGACGCCCGCACCACCCACCGCCAGCCGTCCACCGTGGACTGGGAGATCGACTCCTTCGACACCGGCGGCTACGACCACTACCTGCTCAAGGAGATCCACGAGCAGCCCACCTCGGTCGAGCGCACCCTCAGCGGCCGGCTCGACGAGCGCTTCGCCACCGCCCACCTGGGCGGCCTCAACCTGGACGCCCGGGAGCTGCGCGAGATCCGCCGGGTGAAGATCCTCGGCTGCGGGTCCGCCTACTACGCGGGCGAGATGGGCGCGCAGCTGATCGAGGAGCTCGCCCGCATCCCCGCGCACAGCGAGCCCGCCTCCGAGTTCCGCTACCGCAACCCGGTCATCGAGGCCGACACCCTGTACGTCGCGGTCAGCCAGTCCGGCGAGACCTACGACACGCTCGCCGCCGTCCAGGAGGTCAAGCGCAAGGGCGGCCGGGTGCTCGGCGTGGTCAACACCGTGGGCAGCGCGATCGCCCGCGAGTGCGACGGCGGCATCTACCTGCACGCCGGGCCCGAGGTCTCCGTCGCCTCCACCAAGGCCTTCACCTCCACGGTGGTCGCCTTCGCGCTGCTCGCCCTGCACTTCGGCCGGATCCACGACCTCTCGCCCGCCGACGGCCGCCGGATCGTCTCCGCCCTCCAGGCGCTGCCGGACCAGATCCGCGAGGTGCTGGAGCAGAGCGACGACATCGCCAAGCTCGCGGCCGAGTACGCCGACTCGGCCGGCATGATGTTCATCGGCCGGGTCCGGGGCTACCCCGTCGCCCGGGAGGGCGCGCAGAAGCTCAAGGAGATCTCCTACGTCCACGCCGAGGCCTACCCGGCGAGCGAGCTCAAGCACGGCCCGCTGGCCCTGATCAGCCCCGAACTGCCCACCGTCGCCCTCGTCCCGGACGACGAGCTGCTCGACAAGAACCTCACCACCCTCGGCGAGATCAAGGCCCGCTCCGGGCGCGTCATCGCCGTCGGCCACCGGCGGCCCGAGGAGAAGCTCGCGGACCACTGCATCCTGGTGCCCAAGAGCGAGCCGGAGTTGGACCCGCTGCTGCTCAACATCCCGCTGCAGCTGCTCGCCTACCACGCGGCGGTCGCGCTCGGCCGGGACGTGGACCGGCCGCGCAACCTGGCGAAGAGCGTGACGGTGGAGTAGGCCCCTTCCTCCGGCGGACGACCGGGCCCGGCCGCGTGGTGTTCCGCGGCCGGGCCCGTCGTGCCGTGCGGTCGTGCCGCCGTGCCCGTGCGGCCGTGCCCGGTCGCGCGTGCGGCCCGGCCGGGGTCAGAAGACCGAGCAGCCGGAGAGGGTGGTGAGGGTGTCCAGGGCGGTGACGGCGGCGACCGAGTTGCCGGCCTGGTCGAGGCGGGGGCCCCAGGCGCAGACGGCGGCGCGGCCGGGGAGTATGGCGAGGATGCCGCCGCCGACGCCGCTCTTGCCCGGCAGGCCGACCCGGAAGGCGAACTCGCCGGCCGCGTCGTAGGTGCCGCAGGTGAGCAGGACGGCGTTGATCCGCTTGGCCTCGCTGCGGGTCATCAGCCGGGTGCCGTCGGTGCGGACGCCGTAGCGGGCGAGGAAGGCGCCGGCCAGGACGAGGTCGCGGCAGCTGGTGGCGATGGCGCAGTGGGCGTAGTAGTGCTCCAGGACGGTCTCGACCGGGTTCTGCAGGTTGCCGTGGCTGGCGATGAAGTGGGCGAGCGCGGCGTTGCGGTGGCCGTGCTCGGCCTCGGAGGCGGCGACCACTGGGTCGGTGTCGAGCAGCGGGTTGCCGGACTCGCGGCGCAGGAACTCCCGGACGGCGCCCGAGGCGTCGCCGGTCAGCGACTGGAGGCGGTCGGTGACCACCAGCGCGCCCGCGTTGATGAAGGGGTTGCGCGGGATGCCGTGCTCGGTCTCCAGCTGCACCAGCGAGTTGAACGGGTTGCCGGAGGGCTCGCGGCCGACGCCCCGCCAGAGGTCCTCACCGCCGTCGCTGCTGTAGGCGAGCGCGAGGGCGAGCGAGAACAGCTTGGAGACGCTCTGGACGGAGAACGGCTGCTGCCAGTCCCCGACGCCGTACAGCTCGCCGTCGACGGTGGCCACGGCCATCCCGAAGGACTCCGGGTCGGCCGCCGCGAGGGCCGGGATGTAGTCGGCGACGTGGCCCCGGCCCGTGGTCGCCCGGGCGGCCGCCTCGGCGGCCTCCAGCAGGACCGGGTAATCGAGGGGTTCCACATCGAACAAGGTTCTTCACTCCACGCACGGACGGTTCACGGACACGGTCGGGGACGGCGGCCGCCGGGCGGCGACACGCGGTCCGACCAGTGATTATCCGTGGTCGGGGGAGTGCCGTGGAGGTCAGGGTGCGTTGCTCGGCGCCTGGACCTCGGGACCGGTCAGCAGGGTGCCGGTGTCCGAGTAGGGCCAGCCGTTGGGGACGCAGCCGTGCAGGCCCTTGATCTGCTGCATCATGACCGGCGCCGGGTCGCCCGGGCCCGGGCAGTCGACGTGGCCGTTGCCGAGGATGTGGCCGACCTCGTGGTTGACCGCGAGCGCGTGGTACAGCTCCGGCTGGCCCTGGTAGAACTCGGACAGCTCGGTCCAGCGCTTGAGGTTGATCACCACCTGGTGGGTGACGCCGCAGTTGACCCAGCCGCCGGTGTCCAGGCCGTACTGGCCGCAGATCCGGTCGGTGGACTTCGGGGTCGCCAGGTAGACGGTGAAGTCCACCGGGTCGGCGGGCATCCGTTGGAAGGACGCGGTGCCGCCGGCCGCCCAGCCGCGCCGGGTGTCGCCGAGGATCGCGTCCACCTCGGCGGCGAACTGCTGCGGCGCCTCGGCGATCCCGTCCTCCACCCGGACCTTGTAGCGGTACAGGTGCTCACCGGTGCCGAACCGGGCGGAGCCGCCGGGGGCGGTGGTGAAGGCCAGCGGCGCCGGCTCCTGGTGCCAGGGCCGCCACCAGAGCAGGCCCGCGGTCACCGCGGCGACCAGGGCCAGGGCGGGCGCGGCGCGGCGTATTCGACGGCGGGGCGGGGCGGCGGGGGTGGCGGACATCGCGGTGGGGCTCTTTCTGGACCGGGCCTGACAGGGACACCAGGAGGGACGCGCGGGAGCGGGTGATCGGTTCAGACCGGGCCGGTCGGGGGGCTGGGCCTGCTTCGGACCGCGCCCCGTCGGGCGGGCGGCCCGGCCGGTTCCCGGAACCACTCGAAGGTGCCACCCGGGCGGCGTGTCCCTGGGGATCGCCGCCGGAATCGGGTGTCGTGGTGCGGGTCGACCCGGTCGACCACCCCGTACCCACCCCGTTCCCGAACCGCCATCGGAGGCACCGCCATGTCCGTCACCACCGTCCTCACCGTCTCCGGGATGAGCTGCGGCCACTGCGAGCGGACGGTGAGCGCAGGGCTGGCCGCCCTCCCCGGGGTCACCGACGTCGTCGCCGACGCGCCCAGCGGCCGGGTCACGGTGGCCTCCGCCGGGCCGCTGGAGGAGACGCTGCTGCGCGACGCGGTGGACGGGACCGGGTTCACCTTCGTCGGACAGGCCTGACCCGGGGCTGCCTGACCCGGGGCTGCTCGCCCCGGGGGCGTCTGACCCGGGGCCGGCTCCGGGGTCCGCCGCCGTGACGCGGCGGACCCCACCCGGCTCAGCCCATGCTCTTCGCGCCGTCCAGGGACTCGCGGATGATGTCGGCGTGACCGGCGTGCTGGGCCGTCTCGGCGATCACGTGCAGCAGCACCCGGCGGGCCGACCACTTCACGTCCGGCTCGAACCAGGGGGCCTTCGGCAGCGGCTGCGCGGCGTCCAGGTCGGGCAGCGTGGCCACCAACTCGTCCGTGCGGCGCGCCACGTCGGCGTACTCGGCGAGCACGCCCGCCAGCGTCTCGCCGGGCAGCAGCCGGAACTCGTCGGCCCGGCGGGCGAAGTCGGCCTCCGTCATGGCGGAGAAGTCGGGCATCGCGGACGGGCCCTCCACGATGAACGCCGCCCACAGCCGCTCGACCGAGCTCACGTGCTTGACCAGCCCGCCCAGACACAGCTCGCTCGCGCTGGTCCGCAGCGCGGCCTGCTCGTCGGTGAGGTCGCGGGTGGTGAAGCGGAGGAAGTGCCGCTGCTTCTCCAGGGCGGCCAGGAGGTCGGCGTGCTCGCCGGAGACGGGGGTGGTGCGGGGGGTGGTGGTGCCGGTCATGGCGGGCCTTCCGTTCGGTTCCTGCTCTCTCGGACAGGAACCACGGTACGGAGCAATGCGGCCAGTTCCTGTCCTGAATTGCGGCCAGAATCGGGGCATGGCGAACACCAGCACCCGGACCCTGCGACTGCTCTCCCTGCTCCAGACCCACCGGTACTGGCCCGGTGAGGAACTCGCCGACCGGCTCGGCGTCTCCGTCCGGACCCTGCGCCGCGACGTCGACCGGCTGCGCGAACTCGGCTACCCCGTCGAGGCCCAGCGCGGCGTCGACGGCGGCTACCAACTGGCGGCCGGCGCCGCGCTGCCGCCGCTGGTCATCGACGACGAGGAGGCGGTCGCCCTCGCGGTCGGACTGCAGGCGGCCGCCGAGAGCCCGGTCGAGGGCGTCGCCGAGGCCTCCGTCCGGGTGCTCGCCAAGGTGGTGCAGGTGATGCCGGCCCGGCTGCGCCGACGGGTCGAGGCGCTGCGCGCCGTGACCGTACCGGTGGACTGGGGTGCCACCGCCGGGTCCGGCGTCGACCCGGACGCCCTCACCGCCGTCGCCCTCGCCTGCCGCGACAGCGAGCGGCTCCGCTTCTCGTACACGGCCGCCTCCGCCCGCCGCACCGAGCGGTCCGTCGAACCGCACCGGCTGGTCTGCCTCGACCGGCGCTGGTACCTCGTCGCGTACGACCTCGACCGCGGCGAGTGGCGCACCTTCCGGCTGGACCGCCTCACCGCCGCCCAGAGCACCGGCGCCCGCTTCGCCCCGCGCACCCTGCCGGCCGCCGACGCCGCCGAGTACGTCCGCGCGGGCCTCAGCGGGATGCCCCGCAGCAACCGGATCGAGGCCGTCGTCGACGCCCCGGCCGCCCGCGTCCGCGCCCACGTCGGCCGCTGGGGCGACGTCGAGGCGCTCGGCGGGGGCCGCTGCCGGCTGCGGATGACCGCCGACACGCTGGACTGGCCCGCGATGGCCCTGGGCTCCCTGGGCGCGGAGTTCCGGGTCGTCCACCCGCCGGAGCTCCGGGAGCTGATCGGCGAGTGGTCGACCCGCTTCGGGCGGGCGGCGCAGCGGGACGGAGCGGCGGACGGGGGTGCGGACGGAACGGCGGACGGGGGTGCGGAGGAGGCCGGCGGTGCCGACCGCTGATGCGGGCCCGGGCGGCGGCGCCGGAGGGGGCGGGGCGTCGGTCCCGGGCCGCCTCCGAAACCGGTGGGCGTTCGGCGCCGGCCCTGCTTGGATACGGGGATGACGAAGAAGGATCATGAGGAGTCGGGCCTGTCGAAGAGCGTCTGGAGCGACGCCGACCTCGAGGAGATGGGCTGGCACGACGCCACCGTCCACGCCCTGTTCCTCCAACCGGGCGAAATGGCGTCCCGGCTGCTCCTCGACCTGGACTACCCGGTCCGCTGGGTGCCGCCGGTACGGCGGCGGGATCCCTTCACCTTCTGGGTCGCCCCGGCCACGCTGGTCTTCGAGGAGGTCTGGGACCTGGAGGGCAGCCTCGACTTCAAGGGCCTGGCGCCGGAACTCGAGCTGGACGGGATCCACCGGCTGGCGCCGCCGGACGGGCGGGCGGAATACCCGCTCTGGCACCTGGAGGGCCACGCGTTCGAGCTGAAGTTCCGGGCCTCCGGCTTCCGGCAGTACTTCCGGCAGGCGCCGCGGCACGTGGCCGGCCCGATGCTGGAGTACGCCGACCGCGGGGGCTGCGCCTTCACCGAGGTCGGCTTCGATTGAGGACGGATGCGCCGAGCCCTCGCTCGGCTACCCGCCGCCCTTCGGCGGTGCGCGGCGGCGGCCGCGCCGGGCCGGGCCTGGTCGACGCGGCCGTTCCGTTCGGTGAACTCCGTTATGAGGAGCGGGGCTTGGCGGACCGCGCCGTCCGCCGCGCGCCCACCGCGGCGGCCGCCCGCCCTCCCGGACGGCTCGCGCACCCGGCGCCCGGTCCGTCCGTCGCCGGTGGGGCGGTGGCGGTGGATGGATATTCGGTTGGCCCGCGGTGACGGGCGGGGAGATCATGGCGGGGTGTCCGATCTGCTGGAGCGGGTAGCCGCCTTCCATGTCGCCTTCGCCCGCCGTCAGGCGACGGAGGTCGTCGAACTGCCCGAATTCCCGGCCGTCTTCGCCGTGCGGAACCCGGAGTTCGCGCTCTCCCACGAGCACAACCACCTGATCGTCACCGGGCCCGGCACCGACCCGGCGGCGCTGCCCGGGCTGGCGACGCGCTGGCTCGGGCAGCGCGGGCAGTACGCGATCACGGTGCTGGACGAGGAGTGGGGGGAGCGGGTCACCCCGGTGCTCACCGCGGCCGGGTACGACCGGAGCACCGCCGCGGTGATGGCCCGGCCCACGGCGGGCTGCGCGCTGCCCGAACCGGCCGCCCTGCCCACGGAGTTCGCGGAGCTGCGGGCGGCCGTGCTGGCGCAGCAGGCGGAGTGGTACGAGGGCGAGGAGCTCATCCGGCAGCTCACCGACCGCCGACCGGCCCGGCTGCGCGGTGCCGAGCAGGTGCGCTTCCTGGCCGCCCGGGCGGCGGACGGCGCGATCGCGGCCTGGGTCGACCTCTACCTCGAACCGGCCGCCGGACTGGCCCAACTGGAGGACCTGGTCACCGCCGTCCGCCGGCGCGGCGCGGGCCACGGTGACACCCTGCTGGCCAGCGGCCTGGCGCTGGCCGCGGCCGCCGGGATCCCGCAGCTGTTCCTCCTCGCGGACACGGCCGACTGGCCGCGCGGATGGTACGCGCGACGGGGCTTCGCCGAGCTCGGCCGCCAGCACTCCTTCCACACGCGCTGACCGGCCCCGGAGCCGTCGGGGCGGGAGAGCGGCGCGGGAGCTGACCGGTAGCGGGGGTCGGTCGCCGAGCGGCCGGAGTTCAGCCCTCCGGTCAGTGCCCGGCCGCCTCGCCGGGAGGGCACGGCCTGACCTACGGCGTTCCCGGCCCGCAGTGCGCGGCGACGGTGTCCGCGAAGGCGCGGGCGAGCGGGTAGAGGGTGTCCCAGTCGCGGGCGGCCCAGCCGACGGTGAGGCCGGGCAGGTCCGGCAGCGGGACCAGCCGCAGGCCGGGATGGCCGGGGCCCTGCCACTCGGGCAGGGCCGGCACGACGGCGTGGCCGAGGCCGAGTTCGGCCAGCAGGATCGCGGTGTCCCAGTCGGTCACGCTGGTGTCGAAGACCGGCCGGATGCCGGACTTGCCCAGCCAGTCGTCGAGTTGGGAGCGGGACACCGAGTTCTGCGGCAGTCCGATCAGCCGGGCTTCCTGGAGGTCGGCGGGTTCGAGGCGGTCCCGGTCGGCGAGCGGGTCGCCGGCCGCCACGGCGAGCACCCACGGCAGGTCGGCCACCGGCCGCTGCTCGACGCCGCGGACCGGGGTGCCGAGGGTGATCCAGGCCAGGTCGACCTGGCCGGCGGTGAGCGCCTCCAGGCAGTTGCGGCTGGAGACCCCGGTCTGGAACTCCAGGCTGACCAGTGGATACCGGGCGCGGAAGTCCACCACGGCCGCGGACATGAAGTGCCGGATGCTGGTGGCGCCGGTGGTGATCCGCACCGATCCGCCCTCGCCGCGGGCGAGTTCGGCGATGGTCCGCAGCGCGTGGTCGATGCCGCCCAGGCCGGTGGCCACGGCGCTCTGGAGGTGCCGTCCGGCCTTGGTGGGCACCACGCCGCGCGGGTGCCGCTCGATCAGGGTGAGCCCCAGTTCGCGTTCCAGCCGCTTCACGTGCTGGCTGACGGCGGACTGGCTGCACGCCAGGTCCCGGGCGACGGCGCTGAGCGAGCCGGCCCGGCAGACGGCGGCGAAGACGCGGAGGTCGTCGAGGGTCACGAGGGCCCAGCGTACTGCGGGCCCCGCAGGGCGGTCCGACCCAAGCCGGAGCTTGGGTGTTCCCCAGGAAATCGGCGGATTGACTTGGAAGTTCGGCAGCCTCGATCATCGATGGCAGGGCCCGCGAGCAGGGCGGCAACCCGCCCGCTGCCTTCGCGGTGTTCCGGACACCGGGGCGGGGGCACGGCGGGTGTCGACCCGACGGCCCGGGAGCACGGACGGGTACGGAACGGACGAGCACGGACGGGTACGGACGAGCACGGACGGGTGCGTCGGGCGGTCGGAGGGGAATGGGTATGCGGTACGCGGACGGTCCGGGCACGCACTGCGAGGTGGTCGTCCGGGCGCCGGTGGAACGGGTCTGGGCGCTGGTGACGGACATCGAGGTCCCCGCCCGGTTCAGCCCGGAACTCCAGCGGGTCGCCTGGCTGGACGGCGCGGACGGCCCCGCGTCGGGCGCGCGCTTCGAGGGGCACAACAGCCGGGCGAGCATCCCGCACTGGCGGACGGTCTCCGAGGTGGTGGAACTGGCCGAGCACCGCACCTTCGGCTGGGCCGTGATGGACGCGGACGGCCGGTTCGGCACCCCGGTGACAGACCTGGCCGGTGCGGCCGCCCGCTGGCGCTTCGACCTGACCCCCGAGGACGGCGGCACCCGGGTGCGCCTCTCGGCGGTGATCGGCCCGGGCCCCAGCGGCGTCCTCCAGGCCATCGAGGCCCGGCCCGAGGCCGAGGAGAAGATCGTCGCCCACCGGCTGGGGGAGCTGCGGACCGGGATGACGGTGACCCTGGACGGCATCAAGTCGACGGCCGAGGCAGGGGGGTGAGGTAGCGCCGTGGACTTCGACGAGCTGGTCCGGCAGGTCCGGGCGTCGGCGGCCCGACTGGGCGCGGACGCCGGCGCACTGACCGATCGCCGGGCCGGTGAGCCGTCACTGCTCCCCGGCTGGAGCCGCGGCCATGTGCTCACCCACCTCGCCCGCAGCGCCGACGCGTACCGGTGGACGCTCGCCCTGGCCCGGACCGGCAGCGCTCCCGGGCCGCGGGCCGACGCCGCCGAGCTGGACCGGCGGTTGCGCGAGGGCGCCGGGCGCGGCGCGGGCGCGCTGGCCGCCGACCTGCGGGACAGCCTGGACGGGCTGCTGCGGGACGCGGCGGAGCTGCCGGTCGGGCGCCGGGCGGTGCTGGTCCCCGCGTTGGCGGGGTGGCGGCACCCGGCCTGGTACCTGCTGTGGCGGGCCTGGCGGGAGCTGGAGGTGCACCACGTCGACCTGAACTCCGGTCGTGCACCGGCCGATTGGCCCGAGGCCTTCGTGCGGCAGGCCCTCACGGAGACAACGGCGACGCTGGGCGCGCGCGGGGTGCCGCTGGCCCGGGTCGAGGCGGCGGACCTCGGACAGGACTGGCCGGTCGGCGGGTCGGGCCCGGTGCTGCGCGGGCCCGGGCACGCGTTGCTCGCCTGGTTCGCCGGGCGCGGTCCGGCGGCGGGGGCGCTGTGCTTGGACGGGGTGCCGGTGGCGGCGGAACAGTCGGCGCTCCCGGCGTTGCCGGCCTTCCCAGCCCTCCCGGCGCTCCCGGCGCTCCCGCCGTGGCCGTTGCCGCCGGTGCCGGGCTGGGCGTGAGGGGACGGCAGGCGCGGGGCCGGGCGTGAGGGGCGGGCGCGCGTCCGGCCGGGCGTGAGCGACCCTCAGGCGCCGGCCGCCCGGTCCTCCGCCTCCCGCAGGGCGGCCGCGATCTCCCGGAAGCCCCGCCGCTCGGCGTGGGTGCGGGCGGTGCTGCCGTCGGCGTCCGGGAGGCGGGGGTCGGCGCCGTGGGCGAGCAGGACGTCGACGATCTCGCGGTGGGCCGGGCCGCCGTCACCGAGCAGGACCGCCTCCAGGAGTGCGGTCCAGCCGAGGTCGTTGACGTGGTTCACGTCGATGTCGGTCTCCGCGAGCACCGCGCGCACGTAGCCGACGTGGCCGCGTTCGGCCGCCGGGATGACGGACACGCCGCCGTAGCGGTTGCGCCGGGCGAGGTCCGGCCCGCCGGGAAGGAGCGCCCGCAGCATCGGCACGCTGCCGGTGATGCCGGTGACCAGCCACGGGCTGTTCAGCTGCGGGTCCTGGGCGTTGACGTCGGCGCCCGCCCCGACCAGCAGTCGGGCGGCGGCGACCCGGTCGGCGAAGGCGGCCCGGAGCAGCGGGGTGCGGCCTTCGGCGTCCCGTGCCTCGACGTCCGCGCCGGCCGCCAGGGCCGCCCGGACGGCGTCGGGGTCGCCGTGCGAGGCGGCGTCCAGCAGGGCGCGGTCGGCGGGGGACAGCGGTCGGTCGGTCATGGCGGGCTCCTGTGGCGGTCGGCGGGATGCGGCACCAGCCTGCCGCGTCCGGGGGTCCGGTGGGGTCGGCGGGTCGGTCGGCCCCGTCGAGCGGAACGGTGGACGGCCGGGTCGACCGATCGGTTGACCCGGCCGCCGCCCTTCACCAGGAGAGTGGGAAGCGGACCGGCCACCAGGAGCGTGGGTGGCGGCCGGGTGTCCGCCGATCCGGCCGGCCCCGGAAGGGGAACCGCCGAGTGATCAACAAACTGTTGAGGAAAGGGTAGGGTCTTTTGCCTGTTGGACACGGCGCTGGACACGGCGCTGGACACAGCGCTGGACGAACCGCCGGCGAAGGCGTCGGACGGGCGACCGGCCGAACCGCCGTCGCGTCAGGTCACGAGGAGCAGCCGATGAGCACCCCGACCGTCACCGTCTTCCGGGACGTCCGTCCCTTCGGCGCCCCCGGGGCCGTCGACCTGATCGCCGTGGACGGTGTCCTGGCCGAACGCGTCCCGGAGGGCGTGGTGCCGAGGGTCGTCGAGGGCGCCGGACGGATCGCGCTGCCCACCCTGGTCGACGCGCACATCCACCCCGACAAGACGGCCTGGGGCGAGCCCTGGTACAGCCGCCGCCCGGCCGGATCGCTGCCCGAGTACGTCCGGGGCGATGTGGACCTCGCACGCCACCAGCGCACCCCGCTCGCCGAGCGGGCGCACCGCCTGCTGGCCCACGCGGTGACCCGGGGCACCCGCGCCGTGCGCGCCCATGTGGACGTCGCGCCCGCTTTCGGGCCGGCCGGGGTGACCGGGCTGGCGGAGGCCCGGGAGCGGCTGGCCGGTGCGCTGGACGTGCAACTGGTCGCCTTCCCCCAGCACGGGGTGCGGCGCACGCCGGGTGCGGCCGCGCTGCTGGCCGAGGCGGCCGCGAGCGGGCTGGTCGACGCGATCGGCGGGATCGACCCGGCCGGCTTCGACGGCGGACCGGACGGCGAGGGGCCCGCCCAGCTGGATCTGCTGTTCGGCCTCGCCGAGGAGCACGGCCTGGAGCTCGACATCCATCTGCACGACCGGGGCGGGCGCGGCCTCGGCCCGCTGCACGAGATCGCCGAACGGACCCGTGCGGCCGGGCTCGCCGGCCGGGTCGTGGTGAGTCACGCCTTCTGCGTGCCCGAGCTGACCGGCCCGCCGCTGGCCGAACTCGCCGCCCTGCTGGCCGAGTCGGGGGTGGGCCTGACCACTGTCGCGCCCTCGGCCCACCAGGTGCTGCCGTTCCGTACGCTGCGCTCCCACGGCGTGCGGGTGGGGCTGGGCTCGGACGGCGTGCGCGACTCCTGGAGCCCGTACGGCAACGCGGACATGCTGCACCGGGCCCACCTGCTCGGCTGGACCACCGACGCCCGCACCGACGAGCAGCTGGCCGACTGCTTCGCGCTGGCCGCCGACGGCGGCGCCGAACTGCTCGGCCTGCCGGCGGTCACCCTCGCGCCCGGCTCGCCGGCCGACTTCATGCTGCTGACCGGGGAGTGCCTGCCGCAGCTGGTGGTCGACCTCCCGCCCCGGGAGCTGGTCGTCCGCGCGGGCCGGGAGGTCGCCCGCGACGGCCGTTTCACCGGCTGAGTCCGGGCCGACTGTCCGCCGGTCGGCCCGGTCCGGCCGTCGTCCTCGTCCGTCGGCTTGATCATCGGACGTCAAGTTGTCTGTACAGCTCGGGGTTTCTTGACCGACACCGACTGGCCATCGGGCGCTGCCGCTGCGTCCACCTGGGTCTCGTAGACCTGACGGGTCTGGCACGAACGGCCAGTCCCGGGCCGGTACCGAAGGCCCAGGGTCCGTCAGCAAGGAGCCCCACCCCCATGAGTCCGAAGCCCGAACTGTCGCGCCGCAGCCTCCTCGGCGGCGCGGCGGCGGCCGCGGTGCTGTCCGCCCTCCCGCTCAGCGTCCAGCAGGCCCTCGCCGCGCCCGCCCGCCCCGGTCGTCTCGCGGACATCCAGCACGTCGTGGTGTTCATGCAGGAGAACCGCGCGTTCGACCACTACTTCGGCACCCTGACGGGCGTTCGGGGATTCGGTGACCGCACCGCCGTGCGCGGCGTCGACGGGCGGTCGGTGTTCCACCAGCCGGACCCCGGCCGCAAGGAGGGCTACCTGCTGCCCTTCGCGATGAACGCCGCCCACACCAACGCCTACCAGCAGGGCGCGCCCGCGTTCGGCTTCGTCGACTCGATGAACGCCTGGAACGACGGCCGGGCCGACGGCTCGGTCACCCGCCGCTCCTCGGGCTGGCTCGGCCAGGGCTACTACGAGTCCGCGGACATGCCCTTCTACCACGCGCTGGCCTCAGTGTTCACCGTCTGCGACGCCTACTACGCGTCCGTGCAGTGCAACACCAACACCAACCGCGAACACCTGATGACCGGGACGAGCGGCGGGACGGTGCGGGACACCCCGGTGACCGACAACACCGAGATCCCCGGCGGCTACGAGTGGACCACCTACGCCGAGCGCCTGGAGCGGGCCGGCGTCAGCTGGAAGACCTACCAGGCGCTGGACAACTTCGACGACAACGCGCTCGCCTGGTTCGCCCCCTTCGTCAAGGCCAAGCCGGGTGAGCCGCTCTACGAGCGCGGCATGCGCGCCGTCGGCGACCCGGCGAAGAAGAACGACCCCTTCGCGATGGGCGACGCCCTGGTCGACGCCTTCACCGCCGACGTCCAGGCCGACACCCTGCCCCAGGTCTCCTGGATCGTCGCCCCGGCCGCGCTCTCCGAGCACGCCAACTACGCGCCGCCGAACGGCGAACACCTCACCGCCCGGCTGCTGTCGGCGCTGGCCGCCAAGCCGGAGGTGTTCCAGAAGACCGTCTTCATCCTCAACTACGACGAGCACGGCGGCTTCTTCGACCACCAGCTGCCGCCCGTCCCGCCGCTGGCCGCCGGGCGCGGCAAGTCCAACGTCCCGGTGGACGGCGAGGTCGTGGTCCGGGTGAGCAAGGGCGGCAAGACCTACCACCGGGTGGTCGGCCAGGACGGCCGGTACCGGGTGAAGGCCGCCGACGGCTCGCTGACCTGGTCCGACAGCCTGCCCGCCGGGGAGACCCTGGTCTCCGGCCCGTACCCGATGGGCCTGGGCGTGCGGGTGCCGATGGTCGTGGTCTCGCCGTGGACCCGCGGCGGCGTGGTCGACTCCACCGTCTACGACCACACCTCGGTGCTGCGCTTCCTGGAGCAGCGCTTCGGCGTCCAGGAACCCAACATCAGCCCCTGGCGGCGCTCGGTGTGCGGCGACCTGACCGACGTCTTCGACTTCTCCGGCCGCAACCCCGTCTGGCCGCAACTGCCCGACACCAGCGGCAACCGGCAGAAGGTGGTCGACACCGGCAAGCTGCCCGCCCCCACCGTGCCCAGCCCCCAGACCTTCCCGCAGCAGCAGCGCGGCACCCGCTCGGCCCGCCCGGCACCGTACGACCTGCTGGTCAAGCCCCGGCTCAAGGGCGACGAGCTGACCCTGGACTTCGTCAACCAGGGCCGCCAGGGCGCGGTGTTCGCGCTCTACCCGGCCCCCGGCGAGGCGCCCCGCTTCTACACGGTCGCGGCGAAGAGCCGGCTGTCGGACGTCTGGAAGGTCGGGCCGCAGGGCTACGACCTGCGCGTGCACGGCCCCAACGGCGCGCTGTGGCACCTGCGCGGCGACACCGCCTCGGCGTACGAGGTGTCGCTCTCCGAGGAGCGGAACGGCAAGGTGCTGGAGGTCGACGTCATCAACCGCTCGCGCACCGCCCAGACCTTCCTGGTCGGCGACCTCGCCTACGGGGACGGGCTGCGCGAGGTGCGGGTCGCGGCCGGGGACGACCGCACCGTCAACCTCGCCGTGGGGCCGGAGGGTTGGTACGACGTCGCGGTGGGCGTGCTCGGCGACCTGTCCTTCCGCCGCCGCATCGCCGGCCGCTTCCCGTGGGACGACCGGACGGTGACCGACCCGGCGCTCGGCCTGGCCGACCCGCTCACCGTCGGGGTCGCCCTCGGCGCCGCCTCCGGCACCATCGACGAGCCGGTGCTGCTGCCCGGCCGCCCGGCCAAGGTCACCGCGACCTTCACCGCCACCGCCGCGCTCACCCGCTTCGAGGCGCAGCCGGTGCTCCCGCCCGGCTGGACGGCCGCCGTCGTCACCGCGCCGCCCGCCGCCCTCGCCGCAGGCGCCACCGCGACCGCCGTCTGGGAGGTCACCCCGCCCGCCCAGCTGCCCGCCGGGGCCACCCACCGTCTGCTGGTCACCGCGCGCGCCCTGGCCGGCGGGCGCTTCGCCGTCGCCGACGGCGAGATCGCCGCCCGGCCCGCCCCGGCGATGACCGGTCACCTGCTGGACGAGGACTTCGAGTCGCTGGCCGGCGCGCTCCAGCCGGAGGGCGGTGTGCTCGGCTGGACGGCCCAGGCGCCGAAGGGCTGGTCGGTGGTCAACGCCCCCGGCATGCCGCAGGGCACCGTACGGCTGCAGGGCTGGACCTTCCACACCAAGCGCGAGTGGACCGTCCCGGCCGGCCAGGACCGCGGCAACTTCACCCGCGCCCTCGGCATCGTCGCCGTCGCCGACCCGGACGACTGGGACGACACCGGTTCGCCCTCCCGCAAGGGGGTCTTCGACTCCACCCTGGTCTCGCCCGCCGTCAGCATCCCGGCCGGGACGGACACCCTGCACCTGGCCTTCGACTCGCACTACCGGCAGGAGGCCCCGCAGAAGGCGTCCGTCACCGCCGTGTTCGACAACGGCACCGAGACCCGGCTGGTCTTCTACAGCTCGGACGCCACCGGCAACGACAACGCCGGCAAGGACGTCCAGAACACCGCCGTCGTCCGGCAGATCGCGGTGCCGGCGGGCGCGCGGACGGTGACGCTGAAGTTCCGGATGTACGACGCGGGCAACAACTGGTACTGGGCGGTGGACCACATCCGGCTGGACAGCCGCCCGATCACGGGCTGACCGGAGGGCTGAGCACAGGCCTGGTTCACGCCCCGGTTCACGTGCCCCGGTTCACGCCCGGGCTCATGCCCTGCTTCACGCCCGGGCTCATGCCCTGCTTCACGTCCGGGCTCATGCCCTGCTTCACGCCCGGGCTCGTGCCCTGCTTCACGCTCCGGCGCGGGCCTGGCGCAGCAGGTAGGCCCCGGAGGCGGCGGCGAGCAGGGCCATGCAGGCGGCGAAGACCAGGCCCGCGTGGGCCAGGCCGAGCAGCCCGGTGAGCAGGCCCACCCCGATCACCGGGATCGAGATGCCGAAGTAGGCCACCACGAAGAGCGCCGAGAGGGCGCCGCCGCGATGCTCCCTCGGGCTCGCGGCGGCGACCTCGCCCACCGCGCCGCGCAGCCCCATGCCCTGCCCGGCGCCGCCCGCCAGCGCGGCGAGCACCAGCGGCGGGAACACGGCCCAGGCGAGCGAACCCGCCAGCAGCGCCAGCCCGACGATCAGCACCAGGCACCCCAGCGGCACGGCCCGCGCCGTCCCCAGCCGGGGCACCAGCAACTGGCCGAGCGTGGAGGCCAGGAAGGCGAGGAACACCACCACGCCGACGGTCGCGCGGTTGTGGACGCCCAGCCCCTCGGCGAGGAAGGCCGGGCTGACCGAGGTGAACAGCCCCAGCAGCGAGAACCCGGCGAAGGCGGCGATCCCGGCCGGCACGAACACCCGGCGGACCTCCGGCGGCAGCGCGGGCCGGTTCGGCCGCGCCGTGCGCAGCGGACGGGCACCCGCCACGGTCTCCGGCAGCCGCAGGACGATCCCGAAGGAGCCGGCCAGCAGCACCAGGTGCACCGCGAACGGCAGCACCAGCGGGTGCGGCGCGTACTGGGACAGCAGACCCGACAGCAGCGGCCCGCACCCGAGGCCCCCCATGTTGGCGGCGGTCGCCACGAAACCGGCCCGGCCCTGCTGCCGCGGCGGGGCGAGCTCCAGCACGTACGCGGTCGCGGTGCCGGTGAAGAGCCCCGCCGAGAGGCCGGACAGCAGCCGGCCGAGGCAGAGCAGTGCCACGCCGTCGGCCACCAGGAAGACCACCGCGCTGGCGGACGCGCAGGCCAGCCCGCAGAACAGGACGGGACGGCGCCCGACGGTGTCCGAGACGTTGCCGACCAGCAGCAGGACGCCGATGACGCCGAAGGCGTACACGGCGAACACGACCGTGACGGTCAGCTCGGAGAAGCCCATCCGCTCCTGGTACAGCCCGTACAGCGGGGTCGGCAGGGTCGTTCCGGCCATGCAGACGGCAAAGGCCAGGGCGGCCAGGAGATAGCCCGTCCGGGTGACTGCGGGCTGAACAGTCCGATGATCGGTCACCAGCACACGATAGGCGCGTCACCCGTCCCGCCCCAGGGCACACCGGCGCGCGCTGGGCCGACCGGCGGTACGCCACCGGGTGACGACCCGGATGGGACCGGCGCCACACCCATGAACGGAAAATCCGACTGGAACCGGCGCGGGCAACGGGGTGGTGTACAACACCGGGGAGCGACAGCCCCTTCAGCAAGGAGCGACAACCCCTTTCGCGTGCGGAGCAGTGGGTCCGCCGCGTCCACCGACCGGAAGGCGAGGAACACGCGGGATGACGGACGTCGACACCGGACTCGATGCGGCCGGCTCGGCCTCGGCGACGGCCGAGGCCCCGGGGACGGCTCCGGCACAGGGGTCGGGCTCGGCTCCGGCTCCGGCTCAGCGTTCGGGGCCGGAGCGGGGTTCCGCGTCGGCCCAGGGGGTGGGGGTGGGGGCGGCCGCCGCCGATCGGCCGGTCAGCGTATGGCGGCAGCGGAACTTCCAGGCCCTGTGGTCGGCCCACACGGTCAGTCAGTTCGGCACCCAGATAACGTTCTTCGTCATCCCCGTGCTCTCCCTGACCACCCTCTCCGTGTCGACCGGCCAACTCGGCCTCATCTCGGCCATGGAGAGCCTGCCCTTCCTGCTGATCGGGCTGCAGGCGGGCGCGTTGCTCGACCGCTGGGACCGCCGGCGCGTGATGGTGGTGACCGACGTCGGGCGCGCCGTGGCCCTGGCCCTGCTGCCGATCGGCTACTTCCTCGGCCTGCTGACCGTCCCCCTCCTCTGCCTCGTCGGCTTCGTCATCGGGCTGTTCACGGTGTTCTTCGACATCGCCAACCAGGCGTTCCTGCCGACCGTCGTCGCCCGGGAGCAGACCCCGGACGGCAACAGCCGACTGGAGTTCTCCCGCTCGACGGCGGAACTGGCGGGCCCCAGCCTGGGCGGGCTGCTCCTCCAGGCCGTCGCCGCGCCCCTGATCCTGGTGGCCAACTCGCTGAGCTACCTGCTCTCCGCGCTCCTCCTCGGACTCATCCGGACCCCCCGGCCGGAGGCCGTCCAGGCCCCGGGGAGGACCAGGATGCGCACCCAGATCGCCGAGGGGCTGCGCTTCGTCTTCCGTCACCGGACCCTGCGGTCCCTGGCTCTGGCGACCGGCATCAGCAATCTGGTGGGACTCGGCGGCGCGCTGGCCGCCGTGCTGACCGCGTTCGCCATAAGGGACCTGAAGCTGTCCCCGGGTCAGCTCGGACTGGCCCTGACCGTCGGCAACTGCGGCGCGCTGCTCGGTGCCACCGTCAGCGGCCGCCTGATCAGGCGCGCCGGGCTCGGCCGGGTCCTGCTGGTGGCCAAGTCCATGTCGGGCATCGCCGTGCTCATCCTGGCCACCGCGGCCCCGGCCCGGGCCGTACCCACCCTGATCGCGGCCACCGGGATCATGGCCTGCGGCATCACCGTCTACAACATCGGCCAGGTGAGCCTGCGCCAGGCCATCACCCCCAGCGGCATGCAGGCCCGGATGAACGCCTCCGTCCGCTTCGCGATCTGGGGCACCCGGCCGATCGGGGCGGTGGCGGGCGGCTACCTCGGCTCGGTGCTCGGCACCCGGCCCACCCTGTGGCTGATCGCCGGAATCGGGCTGCTGTCCTGCCTGCCGCTGATCCTGACCGAGGACGTCCGGCGGCTGCGGGCCTTCCCGGTCCTGCCGCCCGAGTGACGGGTGTCGGGGGTCGGGTGTCTGGGGTCGGGGGTCGGGCCGGGCCGGTTCGTCGTCACAGGAAGGTGAGGGCGTCCTTGAAGAGACGCCAGAGCTTCTGCGGGACGGTGGCCGTGGTGCGCCAGTTCCTCTCCGCCTCGACGCTCGCGCGGGTCACGGCGAATTCCTTGCCCGTGGTGCGGACGATGTCGATCCGGTAGGTGCCCGCCGTCAGCAGGTTCATCCGGTAGTGGCCGACGCCGAGACGGGCGGCCGCCTCCTCCATGGTCATCCAGGGGCCGTCCGGGGGCAGGCCCCGGTAGGGGAAGGGTATCTGCGGCAGGTCGTCGGTCCATCTCTTCACCAGGGCATTCTCCACGATCGGTCGACCCCGAACCAACTGGTCGGCGACGCCTCTGATATCACTGGCGGTCGGTGATCGGCAGGGGGACGGCAGCGGAGGGAGCGGGGTCCGAGTGGTGGGCGGCGACGGGGAGTACGGCGGACCTGGCGGACCCGGTGGATCCGGCGGGTACTGGGATCCGCTGCCGACCGCCCGGCGGCTGCTCGCCGGGGAGCCGAGCCTGAACTGTTTCGACGGGGAGTGGGAGGAGCGCAACTGGCGCAACGTCCCCGGGCCGTTCTACGGGGCAGGAACCGACAGCCTCCAGGTCGGCCGGCTCGACGCGCCGTTCCACCTCGCCTACGACGACTCCCTGGGACCGTTGCACGGCCGGGAGTTCGTCTACCGCCAGCCGGTCGACCCGGAGCAGGTGGGCGACCTGTTGGAGGGTTGCGCCTTCGGCGGCTACGCGATGGACGGCGACGACCACTGGACGGTCCCGGCGGTGCGCGCGTGGTGGCAGGAGCGCGGGCGGGTGCGGGAGTGGGCCGTCACGACGTCCCACCGGTGGTCGCGGGTTCGCGGGCAGTACCGCGAGCACTACCGGGACGCCGCCCAGGGGCTGCGCGACTACATCGCCCACCTGGACGACGGGTTGGAGGACTACCTGCGCGGCTACCTCTTCCGGCTCGGTGAGGGCCGTCCGTCGGGCGCGGGCGAGTCGCTGCCGTTGTTGGAACCGTCCCGGCCCCGGCCCCGCTCCGGGACGACGGCTGCGGCGACTGCGACGGCTGCGACGGCGACCGCACCCCCGGCGCGGGCCGACGACGGGGCGCCGTTGCTCGCCGGGTACTTCGTGGCGGTTCCCGAATCGCTGGTGGGGGAGAGCCTGCCGAGGACGGAACGGTTGACCACGGCCTCCGACTGCCTGATCGACCGGTTGCCGCTGGACGGCTGCTGGTTCGACACGGCGGAGGAGGCCCGGACGGCCTGCGCCGGGGTCCAAGTGCCGGATGCGGCACGGCTGTACGCCCTGATGGTGCCGGGCCGTCACGTCGCCGGGTTCGTCTCCGACATCCGCGCGGCCGCGACGTACGAACCGGTGCTGCTCGACGCCCTCGACGGCCCTGCCGGAGGCGGACGACCGGATGGTGGGGTGGCCGATGGCGCGGTCGCCGAGGGCGGGAGCGGGATCGGGTGGGAAGTGCTCGGCTACGACCACGGTCTGCTGCACAGTTGGCTCTGCAACGGCCTGTACCGGGACGGCGTGCGTGAGCTCGGCGTCGACATCGACGGGCGTGGACTGCTGTCCGGTCAGGACGTCGCCGAGCGGGTGGCCGCCTGGGCCAACGCGCGGGACGACACCAAGCCGGTCACCTGGTTCCCCGCCCTGCTGGTGGAGTGGGATGCCAGGATCGAGAGTCGGTTCGTCCCGATCGTCCCGAGCACCGGTGGATCGGACCGGTGTCCTCCGCAGCCCTGGTACCGACGGCTCGTCGGGCGTGGTGGGCGTGGTGGGTGGGGTGGGTCCGGAGGTTCCGGGTGAGGCCGGTGCCGGGGGCCGGGGTGCTGTCCGCCGCCGGTGACGGATGGCCGGGCGGACGGTTCGGTCAACTCGTCTTCGCGGGGCGCTCCTTGGACTCGATCCTGCCGAGCGGTCGGGTTTCGGCCGCGAGCCGGTCGCGGGCGGTCGACCAGGCGGGGTTTCCCGGGTTTCCCTGGTGGAGCGCGGTGCGCAGGTAGGCCGTGGTGAGGTGCTGGACGGCGGCGACGCGTTCCGGACTCTCGTCGGTGGTCTCGGCGACGTCGTAGCCGGAGACCCCGCCGAGTCCGTGTCCCGCGCCGAACAGGGTGAGCAGGGACTTCGGGCCCGGGGCCAGCAGGTAGGGGTCGGCGTGCCAGGCCGGGCCGCGGACCGTCAGGTGGGGGGAGGGGTCGTCGTCGCCGACGACCACCAGGGCGGGCGCGGTCATCGTGGAGAAGTCCGTGGTCAGGAAGAACGGGTAGTTCTCGGCGGTGGCGCGGGTGAGGGCGTCGCCGCCCCGACCGGGGGCGGCGAGCAGGACGCCGGCCGTGATCCGGGGATCCCTCAGGTCCACCTCGGTGCCGTCGTCGGGGTCGGTGAGCCGGGCGCCGAGCAGCAGGGCGGCGGTGTGCCCGCCCATGGAGTGCCCGGCCACGGCGACCCGGTCCCGGGCCAGGCGGCCGCGGAGCCCGGGTACGGCGCTCTCGATCAGGTCGAGGCGGTCGATGATGCGGGTCATGTCCTCGGCCCGTGACCGCCAGAACAGGGGAGCGCCGGGGGTGCCGGGGTCCAGGCGCAGGGACCGGGAGCTGAGGTGGGTGGGCTGGACGACGGCGAAGCCGTGCGCGGCCCAGTGGTCGGCGAGCGGGGCGTAGCCGTTCAGCGAGGAGAGGTGGTTCGAGGGGCCCTGGCCGTGCGAGAGGAGGATGACCGGCAGGTCGGTTCCGGTCATCGGGGCGGTGACGCGCAGGTGCAGGTCCACGGCGCGGCCGGGGGCCGGCAGGACCACCGGGCTGACCGAGAGGATCGGAACGGGCTCGGTGGCGGTGCCGGCGGAACCGGCGGGGTTGGCGGGGTGGGGCGACGTGGTCATGAGGGCTTTCCCTTTCCGTACGTCGATCGGAGACAAAGCGGAACCATGTTCCGAATACGATACGGAACACGGTTCCGATTGGCCAGTCGTCGTCCGGGCGCGGGCGGGGTGTGTCGGCCGGCGCGGGCCATGGGCTCGGGGGCGCTGGTCAGAGCTTGCCGGCCGCGCGGACCCGGTGGAGGTGGATCAGCACGTCGTAGGCGGGGCCGAGGGCGAGGGTGGGCAGCGGGTCGCTCCGAAAGGTCGCCCCGGCGTCGTAGGTCGGGCGGGCCGTGTCCAGCCAGGTGCGGGCCGCGGGCGGGGCCTGGCGCAGGTCGAGGTAGTAGTCGCGCGGCCGGACCCGGTCGAGGAGGTACTCGTTCATGCCGAGCGTGGCCGGTGCCACGGTGGTGCTCCGCCAGTCGTCAGTGAACGTGTCGGCCTTGGTGAGGAAGGAACCGCTGCCGAAGGTGAAGCCGACGGCGACGTAGTCCCCCCGGAGCGCCTCGCGCAGGAGGGCGCCCTCGGGCCTGGGGAACTGCTGCGGGTCGGCCGACCGGAGGCTGACGTGGGCGTTGTGCGCCGAGAGCAGCACCTTGCCGCCGTAGCGGCGCTGCCACCACAGGGTGTTGTCGGCCATCGCGCGGTCGCGGAGCGTCTGCGCCGCGAACGCGGAGGCGGTGTCGTCGACCCGCATGGCGCAGAAGGCGAAGGTCCGGGCGATGTTCCGGGCGTGCTGGACGGCCAGCTCGTAGTCCTTGTCGCCGGCCTTCCCGGAAGCGGTGACCAGTTCCAGCGCCTGCTGCGCCTGGTCCGCGTTGCGCTGCCGCTCGGGCACCGGGATCCGGGTCAGGTAGCCGAGGGCGTCGTTGAACGGGCGCAGGCCGGCGTACAGCTGCTCGACGCCGGACAGCGAGGCGGGGGCGGCCTTCCGCAGGTAGTCGGTGACCTCGCTGAAGGGCTGGTCGCCGATCCCGGGGAAGCCCAGGTCGGTGCCCACGAAGTGCACCGGGCGCTGGGGGCGGGTCCGGTTGTAGGCCCGCATCCAGTTGATCAGGTCGGCGAACTCCTCCCGCTGCCACGGCGATCCGGCCATCACCCGGCGCACCAGCTGCCGGGCGTCGCCGTTGCCGTCACGGTCGCCCCGGCCCTGTACGAACGCGTCGATCAGCAGGCCCGCCGACCAACTGGCCTCCAGGGCGAAGACGGTGAAGCCCTTCTCCTCGACCAGGTAGCGGAACACCCGGTGCTTCATGGTGAAGAACTCATGGGAGCCGTGGGTCGCCTCGCCCAGGCCGACCACCCGGGCCGCACCGATCATCGACCCCAGGGCGCGCAGGCCGGCGGTCGGGGCGTCCGGCTCGGTGGAGCGCAGCGGGTGGGCGAGCCGGCCCAGGGCCTCGGAGACGTCCGCGGGGCACGGGGCCGACCCGGGTGCGGCGGGCGTGGCGGCGGCCCCTGCGGTGCCGGTGGGTGCGGCGGTGGCCGTGGTCGGGGCGAGCAGAGCGCTGGTCGCGACGGCCGCGGTGCCCATGGTGGCGGCCAGCACGGTCCGTCGGGCGATCGGCTTCCGGGACACGGTCATGATGGGTACTCCTCGGCTGGTGGGTCGTCGTGAGTCGAGGAGGGCCGACGTCGGTCGTCGTCGGCTCATGTCGGCTCAGGTCGACCCGCGTCGGTTCAACTCGTCCGGCGCTCTTGGCCGGTGAGAGAATCCTCCGCCGAGGAGGGGGTCGGGCGCGCTGGGGAGGGCCGCCATGATCTTCCGGGGGTATACCCCACCCGGGCGGGGCCCCTGGGGCACCCCGGGCGGTTCCCCTGGGGCCACCTGGACGGGTGGGCGGCCTGCTGGTAGCGGGTGACGGCGTTCGGGGCCCGCCCGACACCGCTGCTGCCGGTGCGGCCGGAGCAGTGGTGTCAGGTCGGTGCCGTCGAGGTGTTCCTCAGGAGAGCTGGTCGGCGCGGTGGGTCGGCCGCCCGTCCAGGACGGTGAGCAGCACGGGGACCTCCGCGAGGGCGGTGGCCGGGGTGGTGAGCGGGTCGGCGGCCAGGACGGTGAGGTCGGCCCGGTGGCCGACCGCGATCCGGCCCGCGCGGTGTTCCTCGCCCGCGGCGAAGGCCGCGTTGACGGTCATGGCGCGCAGCGCCTCCAGGGCGGTGAGGGCCTGGCCCGGGTTGTGCGGGGGCCGGCCGAGGTCACGGGTGGGGCGACGGTGGCGGGCGCCTGCCATGACGCCGAGCGGAGGGTAGGGGGCGATCGGCCAGTCGGAGCCGAGGACGACGGTGGCACCGGCGTCCCACAGGTCGCGGCAGCGCCAGGCGCGATCGGCGCGCTCCTTGCCGAGACGGCGGGACCAGTTGTCGGTGTGGTCGGCCCGGGTGAAGTCGCAGCAGTGGGTGGGCTGCATGGAGGCGATCACGCCCAACTCGGCGAAGCGGCCGACCAACTGGTCCGGGACGGTCTCGATGTGCTCGATCCGGTGGCGGACGGGAGCGGTCCGGTCCGGCGACCCGTCGGCCGCGGTCGTCGCGGTGGTCGTCGAAGTGGCCCTCGCGGTGGTCGTCGTGCTGGCCTTCAGCGTGGCCTGTTCGACGGCGTCGAGGGCGTGCCGGACGGCCGCGTCGCCGATCGCGTGGGTGGCGGTCGGAACCCCGGCCCGGTGCAACTCCTCGATCACGCGGGTGTAGTGCGCCGGGTCGGGCCAGAAGGCGTGGGTGGACTCGCCGTGGCAGTCGGGGCGCTCCAGCCAGGCGGTGCCGTTGTCGATCGTGCCGTCCATGAACAGCTTGACGCCGTCCACCCGCCACAGCTCGCCGCCCCGGCCCTGGAGTTCGATCAGCGCGCGCAGCCCGTCCCGGTCCACGCCGGGCTGGCACCAGGGCGCGACCCGCAGGCGCAGCGGCAGTTCGCCGGCGCTGTCCAGCTCGGCGTAGAGGTCGAGGCTGTCGCCGCCCGCGTCCATCGCGTGGCCGCCGGTGAGGCCGCTCGCGGCCATCGCGCGCAGGGCGGCGGCCAGGCGCTCCCGGCGCTCGGCGTGGGTGGGCTGCGGGGCGGCACGCTCGACCAGCTCGCAGGCGGCGGCCTCCAGTAGCAGACCGGTCGGACGGCCGTCGGCGTCGCAGACCACCTCGGCGGCCTGGGCGAAGGTGCGGGGGCCGTCGATGCCGGCCAGCTCCAGGGCGCGCCGGCTGGCGAGCATGGAGTGGGCGTCGAAGAGCTGGAGCAGCGCCGGGACGCCGTCCAGCACGGGGGAGAGGGCGGCCGCCTCGACCGGGCGGTCCCCGAAGGCGTTCGGGTCCAGGCCCCAGGCGTGCAGCCAGGCGCCCGGGGCGAGGCTCCTGACCTCGGCCGCGAGGGCGGCCCGGACGGAGCTGAGGTCGGTGCAGCCGGAGAGGTCCAGGCCGTGGGTCAGCTCGGCGCCGGTGACCGGGTGCAGATGGCCGTCGACCAGGCCGGGGGTGACGACCGCGCCCTTGAGGTCGATCACCGTCGTTGCCGCGTCGGCGAGTTCGCGGATCGTCCGGTCGTCGCCGAGGGCGGCGATCCTCCCGTCGACCACGGCGAGCGCGGTCTGGGGGAGGAAGCCGCCGGACGCGGGGTCGAGCAGGCGGGCGGAGAGGAGGACGAGGGAGGTGCTCACTGCGGCTCCAACGGGGGCGCGGGGTGGGGGATTCGACGGTGATGGGGGAGTGGCGGGGCCGGGGTCGGGGAGTCGGGGGCTGAGGGTCAGGGGGTGGGGGTCGGGGGTGAAACCGGGGTCGGGGGTGAAACCGGGGTCGGGGAGTCGGGAAGGCGGGGAGTCGGGGGCCGGGGTCAGGACTGTTCGTCGGTGGAGGTTCGGGCCGGGGGCTCGGGGAGGGTGAGGGCGCCGTCCGGCAGGCCGAGTTCGCGTTCGGCGGTGGCGGCGGCGAGTCGGGTGACGGACGAGGGGTGGTTGCCCAGGCCGGTGTTGGCGTGGGAGGCGAGACCGTCGATCACCACCAGGATCCGGACGGCCGTCAGGTTGGCGTCCTCGGTCCGGAACTCGCCCCGGTCGACGCCCGCCTGGACGACGCCGCCGAGGCGGCCCCGCCAGAGCGTCTCCTGGCCGAGCACCCGCTCGCGCAGCACGGGACGGTAGCGGCTGAGGTGACGGACGTTGAGCCAGAGCCGGCTCATGTCGTCGTAGTCCGGCCCGGTGGTGTGGGCGAAGAAGCGGGCGAGGTGGTTCAGCGAGGACCCGTCCGGCGGGTCGGCGGGCAGCAGCGTCTCCAGTTCGGCGGTGGCGGCGCTGCCGAAGGCCTCGGCGACCAAGTCCTCCACAGCCGGGAAGTAGTGGCTGATCAGACCGGGTCTGACGTCCAGCTCGTCGGCGATCCGGCGCAGGGTGATGCACTCCAGACCCTCGGTGAGGGCGACCGCGGCAGCCGCTCCGACGATCTCCGCCCGGCGGTCGTCGGGTGACTTCCGGATCCGTTTGCGCTGAACGCTTGACGTCATGTGGCGGATGCTATTGAGTGTGCGACCAATAAGCAAGCAGGTGGGCACGACACCCCCACGGAGGGCCCCCAATGGCGTCCACGCTCCCGGACCACCCCCAGTCCGACTCCCCCGCCGGACCACCGTTCCAGCAGCCCCCGCATCCGCAGCAGGAGCGGAGCGGCCGGGTCGAGGTCCACGGCATCGACCACATCCCCGAGACCGAACGGCGCGGTCGCGCCCGCGAACTCTTCTCCGTCTGGGCGGCGGCCAGCGTCAACTACCTGAACCTGGTGGTCGGCGGCTCCCTGGTGCTCACCGGGCTCAGCCCGTGGCAGGCCTTCGCCGTGGTCGTGGTGGGCAACCTGTTCTGGCTGAGCACCGGCCTGCTGGCGGTCTCCGGGCCGGCCGCCGGCGCGCCCAGCGAGGTGATCACGCGCGCGCTGTACGGCGTCCGGGGCAACCGGGTGAACAACGCCGTCACCGGCTGGATGATCTCCGTCTGCTACTTCGCGCTGAACCTCGCCGCGGCCGCCGTGGCGGCGTTCTCCCTCGCGGAGCAGGTCGGGATCACTCCGGACACCCCGATCAAGATCGCCATCGTGATCGCGATCGTCGTACTCACGCTCACCATCAGCGTGTACGGCCACGCCATGATCGTGCGGCTCTACCTGCCGATCACCCTGGCCCTCGCCGCCTCCTTCGCCGTCGTCGGGTACGCGATCCTCCGGCACGCCGACTTCGGCTGGAGCCAGCCCGAACCGCTCAGCGGCGGCGGGCTGTGGGCGGCGGTCCTGGCCGGCGTCACCCTGATCGCCTCCGGCCCGCTCTCGTACACCACCAGCGCCGACTTCTCGCGCTACCTGCCGGCCACCACCTCCCCGAGGGCCGTCCTCGGCTGGACCGCCCTCGGCGGCTTCCTGCCCAGCGTCGTCGTCGGCAGCCTCGGTGTGCTGGGCGCCACCGCCGTCGACATGACCGACCCGCAGGCCGCCCTGCAGAAGATCCTGCCCGGCTGGTTCACCCCCGTCTTCCTGCTCTCCCTGGTCGTCGGCACCATCGCGGTCAACGCCCTCACCGCCTACAGCGCGGGCCTGGCCCTCCAGGCCGTCGGCATCCGCATCCGCCGCACGCTCAGCGTGCTCGTGGACGGCACGGTCGCCGTTGCGCTGACCCTCTACGCGCTGCTGGTGTCCAACTTCCTGGACACGGTCAGCAACGTGCTCCAGCTGACCGTCGTCCTCCTCGGCCCCAGCACCGCCATCTACGCCGCCGACATCTTGCTGCGCCGCAACCGCTACGACGGCCGGGCCCTGACCGACGAGAGCCCCGGCGGGCCCTTCTGGTACCGCGCGGGCGTCAATCCGGCCGGTGCCCTCGCCCTGCTGGCCGGCGTGACGACCTCGGCGCTCTGTGTCGACACCCTCTACACCGGCCCGATCGCGGCCCTGACCGGCGTCGACCTGGCCCTCCCGGTGGGGATCGCGGTGGCCGGTACGGTCTACGCCCTGCTGATGCGGAGGGCGAAGCGGCACGGAAGGGCCTGACGGCGGGGGCGGTCCGGCGGGCGCGCAGGAGGTCGGCCGGCCCGACTTCCTGCCCGCTCGGGGGTGGGTGGGCGGCCGGAGTGGGCAGAGGGCGCTGAGGGTGCTGAGGGTGCTGGCGGTCATGGGCGCTTCTCCTTTCCTTGTCGCTGTCGGGAGTTGAGGGGACGTCGGCTAGGGTGCCGGGATGATGGGAGAGGCGAGCGCAGAGGTCGTGGCGGAACGGGAGCGGTTGGCCGAACGGGTGCGCCAGGAGTTGAGGGCCGCCGGCCTGCCGGTGGTACTGCCGACCGAGGCGCCGGTGGTGCCTGCGGGAGCGCTGGTCAGCGTCGACGAGACCACCGACGAGGACTTCAGCGAGGTGGCCGTCTCCTGGAACTGCCACCCGCGACTCCAGGACTGCTCCCGGGACGCCTACCGGTCGAACCGGTGGGACGATGCGGCGTTCCGTCACAGCGGGGTGGTGCATCGGGCGATGATCGCGGCCGTGATCGGGATTCTGGAATCCGCCGGGTTCGCGGCTCGGGAGAGCCCGCACGAGTACGAGCCGCTGACCGTTGAAGTGCTGTCCGGTCCCGGCGTTCCTCCGCCCTGGGTGGTGGGGGACGCGCGGTAGGCCAGCCCGGCTGGGGAGTTGGCGGCCCCGTGCTCCGGGCGGGGGTCAGGGGCAGCGCAGGTGGGCGAACGGCGGCGCGCCCCATATGACTTCCGCTACGCCACCATCCTCCGCCCGGCCGTTCGGCGTCGTCTGTCGGTGTTCTCGGTTAGGGTGCGGTCCGGCTGCGCCTGGCCGTCGCAGGGCCGGCGCGAGGGGAGGGGCGCCATGATCGACGTCGTCGGTGACGATCCGCGCGGGGCCGGGGAGCAGGGCGGTGAGGGCATCCAGTGGTTGGCGGACGCCGGTGGGGAAGTCGACGGGGTGGTGTTCGCCCGTGGGATCCCGCCCCGGGAACTGGCCCGTCGGATGGGGGCCGATCCGGCTGCCGCCACCGCGCCGATCAGCGGCCGGGAGATCTGGGAGCTGGACATCGAGGTCTACCGCCCCGGAGACGTCGGGGACGGCGTGATCAGGGTCGGCGAGTCGGACGGCTGGTCCTTCGCGATCGAGTACGGGGACTCGACCGGAGGTGAGCTGCTCACCGAGATAGCCGGCGAGGGCGTGGAAGTGGTCCACTTCCGGCCGATGCCGGAGCAGCCGCCCGCTCTGCTCGACTACGCCCGGGACGGGGCCGTGCTGTGCGGCTTCGGCCTGGGCCAGGAGCGCTGGCGCTGGGGCCAGGAGCCGGACCTGCTCGTCCCCGAGTTGGTCGCCGCGAGTGTTCTGGAAGCCGACGGCGTCACCCCCTGCAGCCTCGGGGGTGCGCCGTTCGTGGGCGTCCACCGGCGGACGCTCGGCGCGGTCGGGCGGCGGTTCGGGCTGTGCCTGCCGCAGACGGTACTGGGCGAACTGCGGCTGCCGGCGTACGTGGTGCGGGGCCGGCCGGGGTTGGAGCCGAGGTGAGCTGAGCCGGGGCAGCGCGGCGCTGCCGGTGCGGGCGGACAGGATGTGGGAGATGACGGCGGACATGGGGGCCTTCCCTTCCCGGGCCCCGACGGCGGGGCCTCGATGACCGCCATCCTTGCGCGCCGCCGGCCGCCCACACATGTGCCGAACGGGAGGTTCCGGTGAGGAGAAATCCGGCTCGGGGGTGCCGATCGGCTGCCCTGGGTGTGCGTCGGGTGTGGCGTCTCGCAGCCCGCGCCGCCGGTGAGGGAGCGCAGGGAAGAGAAGAGGTGTGAACGGGTGGAGGGTGGAGCCGCCGCTCGGGAAGGCACCGCCGGGCGGCGCCCGCGACACCCGCGACGCCGCGTGACCCAGTGGTCGCCGCGGTCGTCACGGTCGGCCGTGGCCGTGGTGCGTGGCGCTGTCGGGCGGAACCGGGCCGCCGTCCTCCTTCTCAGGCGGCGAGGCCGACCGCGCGCAGCCGGGCGGCCGAGCGGGACAGCCGGACCGCCGCGACCGGGCTCGGGCAGAAGCCCAGCGCGCTGACGGCGAGCACGGCGCCGGGGGTCAGCCCACCGGACAGGATGCTGACCACCGCGGCAAGCACCGGGGTGAGCAGCAGCGGCGAGACCAGGAGCAGCGTCGCCTGCCACTTCTCCCGCCGCGTCCACTGCCGAGACCTGGTCACCCGGATGGCCGCGACGACGGCGGAGGCGAACCCGAGCACCGGTCCGAGGGCCGGGACCAGCGCCAGCGGCAGGGCCAGCACGGCGAGGGCCAGGGTGAGGTTGGTCCAGCCCGCCGTCTCCGCGGTGGGCGCGCTCTGTCCCTCCTCGGCGAGGGCGGCGTCGATGATCTGCCGCGGGGTGCCCAGCTGCGCCAGGACGGAGCGGACGGCCTCCTCGGTGAGCGGGGCCTCGGAGAGCGAGACCTCGATGTGCTCGCGCAGGTCGGCCAGCAGCTCGTTGCGGCGCTCCGGGGGGAGCGTGGCGGTACCGCGGGCGACCGCATCGAGGTGGGCGCGGACCAGGGGGTGCTCGACGGGGTTGTTCACGGGTGCTCTCCGGGTGCGAGGACGTGGTCGATGGTGGCGCGGAAGGCGGGCCACAGCGCGGTGAACTCCGCGAGTGCGCTCCGACCCTCCGGCGTGAGGGTGTAGTACCGGCGGGACGGGCCGCTGGCCGAGTCGCGCAGGAAGGTGTCGGCGAGCCCGGCGCGGCGCAACCGGGACAGCAGCGGGTAGATGGTGCCCTGGCTGGTCGCGAGCATCGGGTGGCGGCCGAGCTCCTGGAGCAGTTCGACGCCGTAGCGCGGGCCGTCGCGGAGCAGTGCGAGGACGCAGTACTCCAGGACGCCCTTGCGCAGTTGGGTCGCCACGGGACCGTCGGGCGCGCCGAGCCCGCCGGGCTGGATGCGTCCGTCGGGCCTGCCGGGCCCGTCGTCGCCGTCCGCGTCGGTGCTTGCGATGCCAGGTACCATGCAATGCAAGATAGCAGGCGAAGCAAGATAGGCCCAGCCGCTTCTCCGGTCGGCTGCCTCCGGTCCTGTCGCTCCGCCTGCTCCGGTGTTCCGCCCGGCCCTGCTGCTGCCCTCGCCGGGGACCGTTCAGTGGCCGGGGCGGCGGAAGTCCGGCTCGACGTCGCGCAGTCGGAGCAGGAGGTGTACGCAGCGGTGTCGGCCACCGTCGGTGGTGAGGCCGCCCCTGGGCGGGTTGAATCCTCACCCGCCCGGCGGGTGGCAGTCCGGGCGGCGCACGCCCCCCGTCCGGAGACTCCGACGGGCGTCGACGTGCGTCGGCCCCTAGGGTCTGTGGTGCGCCGACGGTGCCGAGCGCCGGGGCGTACGCCTCCCTGACACACCAGGGCGTACGCCGTCCTTCCGTGCGCCGCCGCACCCGTCCGGCCGCTCCGGCGCACCCCGCCGGGCCAACCCGAGAGGTGGACCGCCCCATGCACACCGTCGTCCGCGGTGCCGGCGCGCTAGGCCTGGTCGCGCTGCTGATCGCCCCCGTCTCCGGCTGCCAGGGCGACAGCCGCTCCGTGGTCGAACCCGCGCCGAGCTCCCCGGTCACCGGTGCGAGCGCCAGCGGCCTGGCCGCCCAGCGGCTGGACTGGAAGGCCTGTCCGGCCCCGAGCGCCGCCCAGGGCGGCGGCACCGCGCCCGCGGGCGACTGGGAGTGCGCCACCCTCAAGGCCCCGTTGGACTACGCCAAGCCGGACGGGAAGACCCTCGACCTCGCACTGATCCGCAGCAAGGCCAAGGACGAACAGCACCGGATCGGCTCGCTGCTCTTCAACTTCGGTGGCCCCGGCGCCTCCGGTGTCGCCACCCTGCCCGCCCTGGGCCCCGCCTACGCCTCCCTCAACACCCGCTACGACCTGGTCAGTTTCGACCCGCGCGGGGTCGGCGACAGCGCCGGGGTGAAGTGCCTGGACGACCGGGCGATGGACGTCAACGCGGCCGTCGACAACACCCCGGAGAACCCCGCCGCGGTCAAGGAGCTGGACGACAGCAACGCCCAGTTCGCCGCCGCCTGCGAGCGCAACTCCGGCCCGGTGCTGCCGTACGTGGACACCGAGAGCGCCGCCCGGGACCTCGACCTGATGCGGCAGGTGCTCGGCGACCAGAAGATCTCCTACTTCGGCATCAGCTACGGCACCCAGCTCGGCGGCGTCTACGCGCACCTGTTCCCGCAGGAGGTCGGTCGGGTGGTCCTGGACTCGGTGGTCGACCCGACGAAGGACCCGCAGCAGAGCGCGCTCGGCCAGGCCCAGGGCTTCCAGCTCGCCCTCGACGACTTCATGAAGGCCTGCGCCACCCAGGACACGGCCGCCTGCCCGACCGGCAACGGCGGCGCCGACGGCACCGCCCGGATCACCGACCTGCTGCAGAAGCTCGAGCAGTCGCCGCTGCCCACCAGCAGTGGGCGCAAGCTCACCGAGAGCCTGGCCGTCACCGGCATCGCCGGCGCCCTGTACAGCAAGCAGACCTGGCCCGCGCTGGCCTCCGGACTCACCGAGGCGATGCAGGCGGGCACCGGTGACACCCTCCTCGAGCTCGCCGACTCACTGCTCGGGCGGGACCCCCAGGGCCACTACAACAACCTGAACGCGGCCAACCGGGCGATCAGTTGCGTGGACGCGCGGCAGCGCTACTCCGACCAGGACGTCGAACAGCAACTGGCGCAGTTCCGCGAGGCCTCCCCAGTGTTCGGGGCCTTCACCGCCTGGGGCCTCACCGGCTGCACCGGGTGGCCGGTCCCCGGCCGGACCGACCACCCGGACGTCTCCGCCCAGGGCGCCGCCCCGATCCTGGTGGTCGGCACCACCGGGGACCCGGCCACGCCGGTCGAGGGCGCCCACGCGATGGCGCAGCAGCTGGGTGCGGGCGTCGGCGTCACCGTCACCCTCAACGGGGAGGGCCACGGCGGGTACAACACCGGCAATCCCTGCCTGAAGCAGACCGTGGACGCCTACCTGCTGGACGGCACGGTGCCGGCCGACGGGACCACGTGCAGCTGAGAAGTGGACCACTGCAGTTGACCTTGATTGGCCCTGGGTAGTGGTCCAATTGCCTTCTAGGATCGACCTCGTGAACACGAACGGGAACAAGAACCGGACCGCGATCGGGAACCCGATCGAGAACGAGAACGAGAACGAGGGTGCGGAGGTCGAGGCGAAGGCCGAGGCGGCGGTGAAGGACAGGCCCACCAGGGTCGACTTCTACTTCGACCCCGTCTGCCCCTTCGCCTGGATCACCTCCCGCTGGATCCTGGAGGTCGCGCGTCAGCGCGAACTCGACCTCACCTTCCGGGTGATGAGCCTGTCCGTCCTCAACGAGGGCCGGACCGACCTTCCGGAGCGCTACCAGCGCCTGATGACCACCGGCTGGGGCCCCGTCCGGGTCTGCATCGCCGCCGCGGAGCAGCACGGCGAGCACGTGCTGCGCGAGCTCTACACCCAGCTCGGCACCCGCTTCCACGACCATGACCGCCCGGCCGACGACAGCGTCATCCGTGAGTCGCTGGTCGCGGCCGGGCTGCCCGAGGAACTCGCCGAGGCGGCCGGCAGTACGGCGTACGACACCGCGCTGCGCAAGAGCCACCACGAGGGGATGGACCCGGTGGGCGAGGAGGTCGGCACGCCGACCGTCCACGTCGACGGCACCGCGTTCTTCGGCCCGGTGCTGAGCGCGATCCCGCGCGGGGAGGACGCGTTGAAGGTGTTCGAGGGCGTGCGGCTGCTGGCCGGGTACCCGAAGTTCTTCGAGCTCAAGCGGACCCGCACGGGGTCGCTCGACTTCTCGTGACGACCGTCCGGGGCCGGATCAGCGGCGGTGCTGCTTGATCTTGATCCGGCCCGACCCGGGGTGGCCGACGAGGGTGATGGTCGGAGCTCCTGGCTCGGCCGTAGCGGCGGCCTTGTTGATGATGTGACCGGTGTTGGTGCTCGAGCCGTCGATCCGGACGCCCCAGCCGGCCGGCACGACCAGCCGGATGTGGCCCGAGCGGCACGTCGCCTCGACGGTGACCTCGCGGTGCGGGCAGTCGGCCTCGGTGAAGTCGATCGCGATGGACATCATCCGGCACTCGGCCACGATCCGCCGGGGCACCGTCCACCGGCCGGTCTGCTTGATGCTGCTCATCGTGGGCTTGAGGACGAGCACGTCGGTGCCGTCCTCGCTCCCGGCGGTCGGTCGGCCGCCCAGATCCGCCACCAGGGCGTCGAGTTCGGGGTAGGTCCGGGCCGCGTAGGCCCGGTCGAGACGTTCCTCCAACTCGCCGAGATCGATCCGGCCCTCCCCGGCGGCCGTGCGCAGCCGGTCGGCCACCGCCTCCCGGTCGGCGTCCGCGGCCCGGGGCTCCACTGCGGCTGCCGGGGCGGTCGGTATCGGCAGTGGGGCGGGGGCGTGGTCGTGGTCGTTCATGCGAGGACTCTAGGGCACGGGCGTCGCCGCAGGTCGGCGATGGGTCAGCGGCCGGTCCGCTGCGGCTCCTTGAGGGCCGCGGCGCGTGGCCGGGCTCGCATGAATCAGCAGGGTTCCGGTGGTCGGGGTCGGTAGGGGCCCGGTGGCGCCGGTCCCCCGTTCCGGGCCGAGGTGGCCTGATTTGGGCCGAGCTGGGCATCTGGGCCGATCGGCACTCCCTGAGCCGGATTTCGGTGTGCGGAACCTCCCGATCGGCACATGTGTGGGCGGGCCGCGGCGCACGAGGATGACGGTCAACAGGGGAGTGGGGCGCGAGGTGGGAGCGAGCAGGGCCCGGTGGCCAAGGAGGAGGAGCGGTGGGTGACAGTACGGCGACGATCCGTGCCGGACGGGCAGGTGGCGTTCCGCCGGCCCTTGCTCGGGCTCCCGTCCTGGGCCGGAGGGGTCGACCATGGAGAGGAAGGCTCCGGGCGGGGGCGGAGTGAAGCCCGGCGGTGCCGGCGGCGTCAGAAGTGTCCGAGGGGTCCGAGGTGTCCGCAGTGTCGGAAAGGAGGTGAGCGTGGATGATCGCACGAACCTGGCTGAGGGGCGCTCGTCACCCTGCGACCCCGCCCGGCCGGGGGACCGGCCCGTGGCGCGGCCCGGGCGGCGCACCGGGACAGGGGCCCGGCCCCGGTGGCACACCGCCCAAACCGCCCCCGCCGACGCTGCGCCGCTGGCTGCTGCCCGTCGCCGTGCTGGTCACCCTGCTCCTGCTGGTGCTGCTCTCCAAGCCAAGCCCGACCGGCCCGCGCTACGGCTACACCGACTTCCTGAACCGCGTCGACGCCGGTCAGGTGCAGACCGTGGACGTCAGCGACACGGGCGGGGTGTCCGGCACCCTCAAGGACGGCACCCGCTTCACCAGCCAGATCCCGACCGCCCTGGACACCTCCCAGCTCAGTCAGGCGCTGTCCAGCCAGCATGTGAACGTCACCGGAAGCCGTTCCGGCGGGGGCAGCTCGATCTGGTCGACCCTGCTGCTGTTCCTGCCGCTGCTGATCTTCGGCGGGCTGTTTCTCTGGTCGGGCCGACTGGCCGCGCGCTCGCTGGGCGGTGGGCTGAGCGCGACCGGGCGGTCCCGGGCGAAGATCATCGAGGCCGAGCGGCCGGCCACCGGCTTCGCCGATGTGGCGGGGTACGAGGGGGTGAAACAGGAGGTCAGCGAGGTGGTCGACTTCCTGCGCAACCCCGAGCGCTACGCCGCCGCCGGGGCCAAGGGCCCCCGAGGGGTGATCATGGTCGGTCCGCCGGGCACCGGCAAGACGCTGCTCGCCCGGGCGGTCGCCGGTGAAGCCTCGGTGCCCTTCCTGTCCGTGACCGGCTCCGGCTTCGTGGAGATGTTCGTCGGCGTCGGCGCCTCCCGGGTCCGCGACCTCTTCGAGGAGGCCCGCAAGCGCGCGCCGTCCATCATCTTCATCGACGAGATCGACGCCGTCGGCGGCCGCCGGGCGGGCGGCACCCGGATCGGCGGCAACGACGAGCGCGAACAGACCCTCAACCAACTGCTCTCCGAGATGGACGGCTTCGACCAGAGCACCGGCATCGTCGTGATCGCCGCCACCAACCGGCCGGACGCCCTCGACCCGGCGCTGCTGCGCCCGGGCCGGTTCGACCGGCAGGTCACCGTGCCGCTGCCCAACCAGGCCGAGCGGGCCGCCATCCTGGCCGTGCACACCCGGGGTAAGACCCTCGCCCCGGAGACCGACCTGAACCGGATCGCGCGCGGCACCCCCGGCTTCTCCGGCGCGGACCTCGCCAACCTGGTCAACGAGGCCGCCATCAACGCCGTCCGTGCCGAACGGGCCACCATCACCGCCGCCGACCTCGACGACGCCCGGGACCGGGTGCTGCTCGGGCGTCGGGAGTCCTCCAACGCGCTGCTGCCCGAGGAGCGGCACGCCGTGGCCGTGCACGAGTCCGGGCACGCCCTGATGGCCGCGCTGTGCGAGCACGCCGATCCGGTCGCTAAGGTGACCATCCTCCCGGCCGGGGTCGCGCTCGGTGCCACCGAGCAGTTGCCCGAGGCGGAGCGGCACCTGTACAGCGAGAGCTACCTGACCGATCTGCTCACCGTCCAGCTCGGCGGGCGGGCCGCCGAACTGGTG
Source organism: Kitasatospora sp. NPDC089797 (assembly GCF_040684795.1). Lineage (NCBI taxonomy): Bacteria > Bacillati > Actinomycetota > Actinomycetes > Kitasatosporales > Streptomycetaceae > Kitasatospora > Kitasatospora sp. NPDC089797. Next base: position 171,042 of record NZ_JBFBGS010000005.1, read on the forward strand.
GTCTTCGGCGAGGGATCGACCGGCGCGGCCAACGACCTCGCCAACGCCACCTCGGTCGCCACCCGGATGGTCCGCGAGTTCGGCCTCTCCCCGGACCTCGGACCGGTCGGCTACTCCAGCGGCTCCCCGCAGTACCTCGGTGACCACCCCGACGACCTGCTGCGCCGCCCGTACTCCGAACAGACCCAGCGCGCGGTGGACGAGGCGGTGGCCGGGTTGTTGCGCGGCGCCGAGCGCCGGGCGATCGGACTGCTGCGCGAACACCGGCACCATCTGGACGAGTTGGCGGCGCTCCTGGTGGCCCAGGAGACGGTGGACGGCGGTGTGGTGCTCGACATCCTGGGGCACCCGGGGCCGGGGTCGGAAGGGCACCCGGCGTCGGGCTCCGGAGGTGGGCAGATACCGGGCCAGGAGTGAGGTCCGGTGCAGGAGTGACGTCCGGGGTCAGCGCTGGCCGAGGCAGGGAGCCGGCCCGGTCTCGGTGCCGGTGTCGGAGCCGGACGCCGGGACGGCGACCTGAGGCGCGGCTGCGGCCGCCCCGGTCCCCGACCAGGCTCTGCCCCGCCCCCCGCCCCGACCGGGGCCAGCCCCCGCCCCGGTCACGCCCCGGTCCCGACCGGGGCCCGCCGCAGGCCCGTGCGGGGCCCGGGTGGATGATGGCGGGGTACCGACCTGAAGGAGCCCGCCATGACCGAACCCTTGCCCGCGACCGTCCAGCGCGAGATCGCCCTGGCCCTCGGGGTGGTGCCCACCGCCGACCCCGCGAAGGAGGCCGAGCGGCGGGTGGCCTTCCTCGCCGACCAGCTGCGGGCGTCGGGCGCGCGCACCCTGGTGCTCGGCATCAGCGGCGGGGTGGACTCCACCACCACCGGTCGGCTCTGCCAGCTCGCCGTCGAGCGGCTCCGCGCCGAGGGGTACCAGGCCTCCTTCACGGCGATGCGGCTCCCCTACGGAGTCCAGGCGGACGAGGCGGACGCCCAGCGCGCGCTCGAGTTCATCCAGGCCGACGAGTTGCTCACCGTCGACGTCAAGCCCGCGACCGACGCCGCCTTCGACGCCCTGCTGGCGGCCGGCCTCACCTTCGCCGACCACGCCCACGAGGACTTCGTGCGCGGCAACGTCAAGGCCCGCCAGCGGATGGTGGTCCAGTACGCCGCCGCGGGCGCGTGCGGCGGCCTGGTCGTCGGCACCGACCACGCGGCCGAGGCGGCCGTCGGCTTCTTCACCAAGTTCGGCGACGGCGCGGCCGACGTGATGCCGCTCTCCGGTCTGACGAAGCGTCAGGTCCGCGCGGTGGCGGCGCACCTGGGGGCGCCGGTGGAGCTGGTCGGCAAGGTCCCCACCGCGGACCTGGAGAACCTTGCCCCCGGCAAGCCCGACGAGGACGCCCTCGGGGTCGAGTACGACGCCCTGGACGACTTCCTGGAGGGTCGCCCGGTCAGCGAGGAGGTCTTCCGGACCGTTCTCGGCCACTACCGGCGCACCGAGCACAAGCGTGGCCTGCCGATCACCCCGGGTCAGGTGTGACCGACCGGGACGGAGCAACGGAGCGGGAGCGGGTCGGGCGTGCGGCCGGGGCCGTCCTCGGGTCGGCGGTGGGCGACGCCCTCGGCGCGCCCTACGAGTTCGGCCCGGCCGGCGCCCTGACCGCCCGCTTCCCCGCCGGCGGCGTGGAACTCGTCGCCGGCGGCGGCTGGGAGCGGGGTGAGGCCACCGACGACACCCAGATGGCCGTCCTGGTCGCCGAATCCCTCCTGGAGCAGGGGGAGTTGGACCTGTCGGACATCTTCGACCGGTTCCGCCGCTGGGCCGCCGCGGACCCCAAGGACATTGGGATCCAGACCGAAGCCGTCCTCACCAGCGGCGACCCCTGGGACCTCGCGGCGGGCGTCCACTTCAACTCCACCCTGCGCGCCGCCGGTAACGGCTCGTTGATGCGCGCCGCCACCTCCGCGGTCGCCTTCGCCCGCGCCGGACGGGAGGCCACGATGGACGCCGCCCGCCGGATCGCCGCGCTGACCCATGGCGACCGGGCCGCCTGGGAGGGCACCGCGATCTTCCACGAGCTGGTCCGCCTCGCCCTCGACGGCGCGGATCCGCTCGTCGAGCTCCCGGGCGTCCTGGCGGCCGTCCACCCCGACCACCGCGAGCGCTACGCCGCCGTCCTCGCCCCGGACTGGCACCCCGACCGCGCCACCGAACCCAACGGCGCGGTCTGGCCCTGCCTGGGCTCGGCGGTCTGGGCCCTGCGCACCACCGACGGCTTCGAGCGGGCCCTGGCCGCCGCCGTCGACCTCGGCGGGGACACCGACACCGTGGCCGCCGTCACCGGCGGGCTGGCCGGCGCCCGCTACGGCGTGGCGGCGATCCCGCCGCGCTGGACCGAGCCGCTGCACGTCCCCCTGCCGGGTTCGGACGGGCGGGTCCTGCGGGCATCCGACCTGCTGCTCCTGGCCCGGCGGCTGGCGGGGTGATCCGGGCCCAGTGGCCGGCCGGGTGATCGGGGACCCCGGTCAGGAGCGGTCTTCGCGGCAACCCCGGTCAGCGGCGGTTCCTGCGGAGGCCCTCGGGCCGGTGCCGCTGCTGCCCGTGGTCCGGATCCACGGGCGCCAGCGGCACCGGCCCGACTCCGCCGTCGGCACGGAGCCGCTCCGGGCGCTCCGCTGCCCGGGTCGTACCGCGCCCGGTTCCCGGTGGGCCCCCGTGATCGTCGGCGCGTGCGGGTCGCTACCGTACGGAGCGGAACGGTTCGGTGCCGAAGGGGAAGCAGCATGGACGATGTGACGGTGCGTCCGGTGGCCGAGGTGGTCGGGGGCCGGGAGGACGTGCGGGACGACCGCTGGGGGAGCGTCGGGTCGGTGATCCGGCTGGACGCGGGGCAGTTCACCGCGGAGGCGCTGTACGGGTTGGCGGAGTTCTCGCACCTGGAGGTGGTCTACCACTTCGACCGGGTGCCGGAGTCCAAGATCGAGACGGGTGCCCGGCATCCGCGCGGCAACACCGACTGGCCGCTGGTGGGCATCTTCGCCCAGCGCGGCAAGAACCGCCCCAACCGGCTGGGCGTCTCGCGCTGTTCGCTGGTCCGGGTGGACGGCCTGGACCTCCATGTGACCGGCCTGGACGCGGTGGCCGGCACGCCGGTGCTGGACATCAAGCCGTACCTGGTCGAGTTCGGTCCGCGCGGCGAGGTCCGTCAGCCCGGGTGGTCGACCGAGCTGATGCACGCCTACTACGACGACGAGGACTGACAGGTGGTGGGCGAGCGGCTCGCGGTGGTGTCCGGCGGAGGCACCGGGATCGGCCGGGCGATCGCGGCCCGGCTGGCCGCGGACGGCTGCCGGGTGGTGATCCTGGGCCGCCGGGCGGCGGTGCTGGAGGAGGCGCGGACGGGCATCGAGCGGACGGCGGGTCCGGGGACGGTGGTGCCGGTGGCGGGCGACCTCACCGATCCTGCGGCCGTCGAGGCGGTGGCCGCCCGGGTCGGTGAACTGGGGCCGGTGGACGTGCTGGTGAACAACGCGGGCGCGGTCGTCACCCCGCCCGAGGACGGCAGCCTGGCCTCGCTGGCCGCCTCGTGGCGGCGGGACCTGGAGACCAATCTGCTCACCGCGGTGCTGCTGACCACCGCGCTCCAGGGCATGCTGCGCCGCCCGGGCGGCCGGCTGGTGGTGATCAGCTCGGCGGCCGCCCAGCGCGGTGGCGCGGGCCCGCACTCGGCGGGCTCGTACGCCGCCGCGAAGGCCGCGCTGCACGGCTGGGCGTTCGGTCTGGCCCGGCAGTTGGGGCCGGACGGGGTGACGGTGAACGTGCTCGCACCTGGGTACGTGGTGGACACCGGGATCTTCGGCGCCGGGTGGAGCGAGGAGTTCCACGCCCGGAAGGTCGCCGACACGCTGGTCGGCCGGGCCGGCACCCCGGAGGACGTGGCCGCGGCGGTCGCCTACCTCGCCTCCCCCGCGGCCGGCTACCTCACGGGGCAGGTGATCGGCCTGAACGGGGGCGCGGTTCTGGGCAGATGAGCCGTTCATCGCTCGTCCACCGCCCCTGCTCACGGTGAGTCCCGTAACGAACCGTACGGAGGAACTGCCCGAGAACCCGTGCCCGAGAGCCCGTGCGCGGGAAGCCACGGCCGACACCCAGGAGTCTCCGCTGTCCAGGATCATCACCACCGCCCTGCCCGCCCACGGGCACGTCAGCCCGCTGCTGGCCATCTCCGCCGACCTCGCCGCGCGCGGCCACGAGGTGGTCCTCCTCGGCGGCTCGCGCTTCGCGGAGGCCGTCGAACGGGCCGGGGTGCGGTTCGCCGCGCTGCCCGCCGAGGCGGACTTCGACGACCGCGACCTCGACGCGTCCTTCCCGGGCCGGGCGAAGCTGGCGCCCGGCCCGGAACGGATCGCCTTCGACGTGCGGCACGTCTTCCTCGATCCGGTGCCGCACCAGTACCGGGCGCTGCTCGCGCTGTTGGCGGAGTTCCCGGCCGACGCGGTGATCGCCGACGCCTTCGTCCAGGGCGCGTTGCCGTTGGCGCTGGCCCGCCCGAGGGCGGAGCGCCCGGCGCTGATCGGGGTCGGGATCACCCCGTCGATGCTGCCGAGCGCGGACACCGCGCCGTTCGGCCTGGCGCTGCCGCCGCTGCCCGGCGAGGCGGGCCGGGCGCGCAACCGCTCGTTGCAGGAGGAGATGGACCGGTGCGGCGCGCCGTTGCAGGAGTACGCGGAGCGGGTGTTCGCGGAGACGGGCGTCCGTCTGCCGGCGGGCCCGCGCGGGCTGGTCCAGGTGACGGTGCCGGACGTGTTCCTCCAGCTGACCGTGCCGGGCTTCGAGTACCCGCGCGGCGACGCGCCCGCCTCCTACCGGATGATCGGCGCGCTGCCCGGGAACGTCGGCGAGGAGCAGCCGTTGCCCGAGTGGTGGGACGAGGTCACCGGCGAGCGGCCGGTGGTGGTGGTGACCCAGGGCACGCTGGCCAACGGTGACCTGGGTGAACTGGTCGTGCCGACGGTCCGCGCGCTGGCGGACCGGGACGTGCTGGTGGTGGCCGCCACCGCCCGCCCGGACGGGCCGCAGGTGCTGGCCGGGCTGCTGGGCGGCCGGCTGCCGGACAACGTCCGGGCCGTCGGGTACCTGCCGTTCGACCGGCTGCTGCCGCACACCGACGTGCTGGTGAGCAACGGCGGGTACGGCGGGGTGCAGACCGCGTTGCGGTACGGGGTGCCGCTGGTGGTGGCCGGGGCGAGCGAGGACAAGCCGGAGGTGGCGGCCCGGGTGCAGTGGGTGGGCGTGGGGCTGGACCTGCGGACCGCCCGTCCGGAGCCGGACGTCGTCGGCCGGGCGGTCGAGCAGGTGCTCGCCGAGGGGCGGTTCCGCGAGCGGGCCCGCACGCTGGGCGCGGAGTTCGCGGAGTACCGGCCGTTCGACACGATCGCGGAGCTGGTCGGGTCGCTCTGAGCCCGGGCCGGTCCCGCCGTCGAACTCCGCACCCCCAGCGGGGGGTTCGGCGGCGGGAGCGGCGGCGCCGGAACGGTCCGTCAGCCGTCGTCGCCGTCGGCGTCCGGCTCCGGGGTGGGCGCGGCGGCCCCGCTCCTGGCGATGCCGAGCTTGGCCTCGGCCGTCGTCCAGTCGGTGGCGATCGCCTGTTGGGCGGCGGCCAGGGTGACCTGCCCCTTGCAGATCGCGGTGTGCAGGTGGGTCTCCACCGAGTCCTTGGGATTGTTGGGGCCCTTGCCCGGGGTGTGGCCGGGGGAGGGCGGCTCGACCCAGAGGTTGCGCGGGTCGTTGGGGTCACCGCCGAGTTGCAGGCTGATCAGGTGGTCGTACTCGGCGTCGCCCATCGGGCCGGTGTAGCCGTACGACTTGGCGTTCTCGGACTTCTCCTTGCCGGTGATGTTGACCGGCGGGCGGATCGTCGAGGTGTAGCCGCCCGGCTTGCAGATGGTGTCCTTGATGTTGCCCTGGTCGACCGCCGGGCTGATCGCGCCCGGGGTGCAGTTCGGGTCCGGCAGCGGCTGCTTGTCCGCGGTGTAGCGGTAGTGGCAGCTGCCCGCCGCGGGCTGCGGCTGGGCGTCGTAGGAGCTCTTCGGGCCGGGCCCGGTGGCGATCTTGGCGGGGGCGGGCTGGGGGGCGCCGCCCGCGGCCTCCGGGGCGGAGGCGTGGGTGCTCTCCTTGCTCGGGGCGCTGCTCTTCGCGGTGGTGTGGCCGCCGCCGGACGAGCAGCCCGCGGCGGCGGCGAGCAGGACGGCCGCGGCCATCGCCAGGGCACCACGGACGGGAGCCGGCACGGGTTCCTCCAGGTCGTTCGGGTGGATCGGGTGTTCCGGTGTTCACGCGGACCGCCCGGACCGCCCGGACCGCCCGGACCGCCCGGACCGAACGGACCAACCGGTCCGGACGGACCGGGGTGGTGAGGTCGGTTCAGCCGGTGCGGGGGCCGCCCGGCGGGATGCCGGAGGCCGCGCCAGCGGACACTACCGCGTCGAGGGGGCCGAAAGGGTGACGCCACGTCCGGGCGCGGGAGGGCTGTTGCGGGCGCGCGGAATCGTTTTCGCACTCCTGACGCGCCGCCGGATCCGGCGGCCGGGTCCAGCGGCCGGGCCCGCCCCTACTGCGTGGCGATCCAGTCCGTGACCACCTCGTCCAGCACCCCGAGCGGCAGGTTGCCGTGCCCGATCAGCTGGTGGTGGAACTCCCGGACGTCGAAGCGCCCGCCGAGCGCGGCCTGGGCCCGCTCGCGGTGCCGGACCAGCTCGCGGCGGCCGATCAGGTAGGCGGTGGCCTGGCCGGGCCAGGCGATGTAGCGGTCGATCTCGTTGCGGACGTTGGCCTCCTGGGTCGCGGTGTTCTCCCGCATGTAGGCCATCGCCCGCTCCCGCGACCAGCCGTAGTGGTGCAGCCCGGTGTCCACCACCAGGCGCACCGCCCGCAGCGCGTCCATCGAGAGCATGCCGAAGCGGGCGAGGTCCGAGCTGTACAGCCCCATCTCGTCGGCCAGCCGCTCGGTGTACAGGCCCCAGCCCTCGAGGTGGGCGGTCAGCGCGGTCTCCGCCCGCTGCCGGAACCGCGGCAGGTGGTGCAGGGTCTGGGCGACCGCGATCTGGAAGTGGTGGCCGGGGATGCTCTCGTGGAAGGCGATCGCCTCGTACTCGTAGGTGAAGCGGGTCTCCGGGCGCAGGGTGTTGATCCAGTGGATGCCCGGCAGGCCGCCGGGGCCCGGAGACTGGTAGTACGCCAGCGGCGCGGTCTCCGCCTCGATCGGATCGATCTCCCGGGTCACGCAGTCGGCGATCGTGTACGTCCGGAACCAGTCGGCGGAGGCCCGGCGGGCCCGCTCCAGCGCGCCGTCGACCAGGGCGATCAGCTCGGCCGCGCTGCCGAACCGCAGGGCGCGGTCCTCGCGCAGCGTGCTCAGCACGGTGTCCGGGTGGCGGACGCCGAGCACTTTGCCGCCCAGCTCGGAGAACTCCTCGCGGAGCGCCGCCACGGTCTCCAGACCGATCCGGTGGACCTCCTCGGGGGACAGCCCGGGCCGGGTGAAGCGGGCGACGGCGTCGGCGTAGCCCTCGGTGCCGCCCGGCACGTGGCAGACCCCGGCCGCGGTGTCCGGCCGGGCCTGGGCCGCCAGCCGCTGGGCCAGCCCGGCCCGGTACCGGGCCACCGCGGGGCGGACGCCGTCGCGCACGATGACCTGGGCCCGGTCGAACTCCCGGCGGCCGCGCAGCGGCTTCAGGATCTGGTCCTCGGCCGGGTGGCCGGCCAGGTAGGCGTCCAGCTGGGTGACGGCGGCGTCGACCCCGCTGCGCAGCGGGTGGCGGCCCTCGGCGGCGGCGTCCAGCGCCAGCTGCAGGGCGGCGTCGAAGTAGCCGGGGAGCCCGGCCAGCCGTTCCAGGTAGGCGTCGGTGCCCTCGTGGTCGACGGCGGTCGCCGCGAGCGAGATGAAGGCCGTGTTCTGCGGGGCGATGACGGACGCCGACACGCTGAACCCGGACAGTCCGTGGGTGATCTCGGTGACGGTGTTGCCGATCAGCAGGTCCAGCACCTGGTGGGTTATCCGGTCCTCGCCGGTCAGTGCGTCCAGCGGGACGGCGGCCAGCCGGGTGCCGAGGTCCCGGAGCTCCTCGCGGTGGCGCAGCGCGGCCGCGCGGGACGGGTCGGGGACCTCGTGGGCGTGCCCCTCGACGCCGCTCAGGGTGGCTTCGAACGGGTCGTGGGCGTTCTTCGCGGCGAAGAACTCCTCGGCGAGGGCGGCGAGTTCGGCCTGTGGGGCGGAGGCGCTCGATCTGTCGCTCGGCTGGTCGCTCATTGGGCGATTATTCGGAGTCGGCGGCGGCGCGGTCAATACGCGGCGGGCGGAAAGGGGTTCCGTCCGCACGCCGTGAACGCGCCGCCGCCGAAACGGAATTCAGGACTCCGTGGACTCCGGGCAGGCCACGGCCGCCGGGCAGAGCGCCGACAGCCGGGCAGGCCGCGGGCAGCTGAGCAGCTGAGCCGCCGGGCAGGCCGCGGGCCCCGTCGGGCAGCAACGACCGTCGGGCAGCAACGGTCGCCCGTCGCCCGACGGCCGGGGAGGCTCAGCGCTGCTGCGACTCCTTGGCGGCCTTCTCGGCGGCCTCCTTCTCGTGCTTCGCCTTGATCCGGGCGGTCTCCTTGCGGACGTCCACCTGGTTGGCGCGCTCGTGCTGGAGCCAGAGCGGGTTCTCGGCCTTGATCGCGTCGATCTCGTCCGTGGTGAGCGCCTCGGTCACGCCGCCGCGGGCCAGGCCCGCGATGGAGATGCCGAGCTTGGCGGCGATCACCGGGCGCGGGTGCGGGCCGTTCTTGCGGAGGTCCTGGAGCCACTGCGGCGGCTCGGTCTGCAGCGCGTTGAGCTCCTCGCGGGAGACCACGCCCTCCTGGAAGCCGGTCGGCGCCGCGGCGAGGTAGATCCCCAGCTTCTTGGCCGCCGTGGCCGGCTTCATGGTCTGGCTGGTCTTCTGCTTGAGCGATGTCATGTGACAAGGGTAAGGGAGTGCGCGGGCGCCTCCGGTCACGGTCGGTAGCCTTGCCCTGTGACAGACATGCAGGTGAACCCGTCCTTCCGGCTCGCGTACGTCCCGGGCGTGACCCCCGGCAAATGGGCCCGGGTCTGGGGCGAGCGGCTCCCGGACGTCCCGCTCGACCTGGTCGCGGTGCCCTCCACCGAGGGCGAGCGGACCCTGCGGGAGGGGGAGGCCGAGGTCGGGCTGATCCGGCTGCCGGTCGACAAGGACGTGCTCAGCGCGATCCCGCTGTACACCGAGACCACCGTGGTGGTGTTCCCCAAGGACCACTGGCTCGCCGCCGCCGAGGAGGTCGCCCTGGCCGACCTTGCGGAGGAGGTGGTCTTCCACCCGCTGGACGACACCCTCGGCCTCACCGCCGACACCCTGCCCGGCCGCCCGGCGATCGCCCGGCCGGACACCACGGAGGACGCCGTCGAGCTGGTGGCGGCCAACGTCGGCGTGCTGCTGGTGCCGCAGTCGCTGGCCCGGCTGCACCACCGGCGGGACCTCACCTACCGGCCGGTGCCGGAGGCGCCGCAGTCCCGGGTGGCCCTGGCCTGGCCGCAGGAGGCGACCACGGACCTGGTGGAGGAGTTCATCGGGATCGTCCGGGGACGCACGGTCAACAGCTCCCGCGGCCGCGGGGCCGGGGCGGCGGCCGAGGCCCAGCCGAAGGGCGACCCGAAGAAGGCCGCGGCGCAGCGCAAGCCCCAGCAGCAGAAGCCCGGCGGGCAGAAGGCGGGCGGGCAGAAGGCGGCCGGCCAGCGGGGCGGGGGCCAGAAGCCGGGCGCGCAGCGGTCCGGCGCGCCGAAGGGGCGGGGCCAGGCGGCGGCCAAGAAGGGGAAGCCGAAGCGGCGATCCTGACGCCGTCCGGGGGGTAGCGTCGGCCCCGTTCCGGACAGTCGTGGTGGGAGGAGCGGGGCCGTGTGGAATGACCTGATGGTCGTCCAGATTCCGATCGTGGAGAAGATCCTCCGGACGATCGCCGTCTACGTGCTGATCCTGGTGCTGTTCCGGCTCGCGGGGAAGCGCGGGCTGGCGGGGTTGAACACCTTCGACATGGTGGTGGTGTTCCTGCTCTCCAACGTGGTGCAGAACGCGATCATCGGCAACGACAACAGCCTGCTCGGCGGCGCGGTCGGCGCGGTCACCCTGATCGCGGTGAACGCCGGTGTCACCCGCTGGCTGGCCCGGGACCCGCGGGCCGCCCGGCTGCTGGAGGGCGCGCCCACCACCGTGGTGCGCGACGGGGAGCTGGTGCCCGGCGCGTTGCGCGAGCTGGCGCTGCGGCCGTCCGAGCTGGAGCACGCCATCCGGTTGCAGAACGGCGACAACGTGAGCGATGTCGCGCGGGCCCGGCTGGAGCCGGACGGGCAGCTGCTGGTCACCCTCCGGGTGGCCGAGCAGAGTGCCACCAAGGGCGACGTCGAGGAGCTGCGGGCGCGGCTGGAGTCGATCGAGCGGATGCTGGCCGCGCTCGCCGCCGACCGCCGTCCCCCGCACTGACCGTCCCCCGCACTGACCGGCCCGCGCCCGGCGGTGCGGCAGCCGCCCGGATGACGTCCCAGCGGCCCGGCGGCCCGGCGGCGCGGGTCACCCCCCGCTGCGGGCGGCGGCGAGGGCGGTGCTGTGCCGTCGGCCCCGGGCGGTGGCGGCGGCCAGGGCGAAGCCGAGGGCGGCCGCCAGCAGGTGGCCGACGGTGGTGAACTCGGGGAGCGGGCCGGGCCACTCGTGGTCGCCGGCCAGCGGCCAGGCGAACACGAACAGGGCCCAGGGCAGCCGGGCCCAGCGGGGCAGCGCGAGGGTGGCGAAGGCCAGCGCGGCCTGGGCGCCGTAGCTGATGCCGTAGTCGGAGGCCTCGCGCACGCTCTCCGGGTACCAGCCCTGGTGCACGGCGAGGAGGATCACCAGGGCGGTGACCAGGGTCGCGCCGACGTGTCCGGCGAGGAAGACCGCGGCGGCCCGCGGGGTCCCGAAGCGGCGTTCGGCCCAGGACAGCCCGACCGCGATGCCGAGGCCGAGGGTGATCAGGGTGCCGCCGAAGCCGGTGGAGGTGATGTCGGTGAGGGTGCCGTCGTACAGCAGGGCGCTGCCCACCAGGGCGCGGACCGGGTGGTCGTGCAGGTTGTCCAGGTTGGTGCTGACGTACGCGCGCAGGTCGTCGGCCCGGGCCTCGGAGAGGCCGTACTCGAGCCAGGCGTGCCCGAGCAGCAGCAGCCCGACGTAGCAGAGCGTCAGCGGCGAGCGCCGCGGGTACGTGCGGACGGCGTGCAGCAGCCCGGTGAGGAGCCCCAACGGGCTTCGAGCGTTCATGGTCTGATGGTGTCCCGGTCGAGCGGCTGGTCAGGCCGGCCCGGATGCGGTCGGCCACCTCGGGACAGTACCGAATGCCGATGAACTCCGGAGCGGCGCGCCCCTCAGCGGATGCGGCGGCCGAGCCGCGCGGTGAACGGGCGCGGGGACAGCGAGGCGCTGCGGTGCGGCCGGATCGGCCGGTCCCGGGTGGGGGCGACCGTCCAGCGGGCGGCGATGGTGGCGAGCGCGAGGGCGGCCTCGGTGGTGCCGAAGGCGTCGCCGATGCAGCGGCGGGCACCGAGGCCGAACGGGGTGTAGTTGCCGGGCGCGGGGCGGGCGGTGGTGAGCCAGCGGTCCGGGTCGAAGCGGTCGGGGCAGGGGAAGAGGTCGGCGCGGCGGTGCAGCAGGTAGGGGCTGTACAGGATGGTGGCGCCGGCCGGGAGCGGGTGGCCGCCGAGTTCGGCGGCGGTGGAGGTGGTGCGGCTGAGGATCCAGGCGGGCGGGTAGAGGCGCAGGGTCTCGCTGACGATCCGGGCGGTGAGCGGCAGGGCGGGGAGGTCCTGGTGGCGGGCGGGGCGGCCGTCCAGGACGGTGTCCAGCTCGGTGTGCAGCCGTTCGCGGACGGCCGGGTTGGCGGCGAGCAGCGTCCAGGCCCAGGACAGGGTGGCGGCGGAGGTCTCCATGCCGGCCAGCAGGAAGGTGACCACCTGGTCGTGGATCTCGTCCTCGGTCAGGCCCTGCCCGTCCTCGTCGCGGGCGCCGAGCAGCACGGAGAGCAGGTCGTGGTGGTCGGTGCCGGCCGCCCGGTAGTCGGCGGTCAGCCGCCGGGTGATCTCCCGGAGGTCCTGCCGGGCGCGGGCGAAGCGGCGGTTGCCGGGGGTGGGGAGCCGGTCGGCGCCGGGCAGCGGGAGCATCATCCGCCGGGCGACGCCGTGGGCGACCTCGTCCATGCAGGCGTGCACGGGCAGGGTGCCGGCCCGTTCGTGGGCGGCGAACAGGCAGCGGGCGGTGACGGCGGTGGAGAGCCGGTACATCGCGGCGGGCACGTCGACGGTGTCGCCGTCGCGCCAGCGGGCGGTGGTGCCGGCGATCTCCTCGGCCATCAGGGCGGCGTAGCCGGGCAGCCGGTCGCGGTGGAAGGCGGGCTGGAGCATCCGGCGCTGGCGCCGGTGGGCGGCGGCGGGGCAGGTGGCGAGGCCGTTGCCGAAGGCCTCGCGGGCCTTCTCGACGACGATCCCGCCCTTGTCGTACGTGCGGTCCTCGGTGAGCAGCCGGCGCACCAGGTCGGGATGGCAGGCGACGTAGGCGTCCAGCGGGCCGAGCCGCAGCCGGACGAGGTCGCCGTGCGCGGCGAGGCCGGCCACGAAGCCGAGCGGGTCGCGGAGCAGGGCGGGGGCGTGGCCGAGCAGGGGGAGTGCGCGCGGGGCGGTGACCGAGGTGTAGCGGGCGGTCGGGCGGTACTGGGCGGGCACGGGCGTCACCTCGGGGAGGGCCGGTTCGTCGGGTGTTCGGGATCGTTCGGGATCCTCCCCGGATCTTTCCCGGCGCCCGGCGGTGAAACTGTCCACGAACGGTCCGTGCCCGGCGGGTGGGGTGAACGCGGGGGCGCAGGCCGAACGCCCGTGCGCCGGGCCGGGCTTGACGGTCCGGCGGGGGCCGTCCGGCGCAGGGGTATCCGGGGGAGGTGCCGCGCCCCTAGACTGCGGGCTCCGCACGATTACCGGCTGGTACTACCGGCCGGTACGGCCCGTTGGTACTACCGGTTGGGAGTTGGGATGGCCGACGAGCGCACCCACGCGTTCACCGACGACGCCCTCGGCGCACACGACGCGGTGGCACTGGCCGCCCTGGTCCGGGCCGGCGAGGTGAACCCCCGGGAACTGGTCGCGGCCGCCGTCGCCCGCGCCGGGCGGATCAACGGCGCGCTGCTGCCCGTCGCCCACGCCACCTACGACCGGCCCAGGATCAGCCGGGAGGGCATCGACGGCCCGCTCTGGGGCGTGCCGACCTTCCTCAAGGACAACGTCGACCTGCGCGGCCTGCCCACCACCAACGGCAGCGAGGCCTACCGGGCCCGCCCGGCCCGCCGCAACGCGGCCTTCGCCGACCAGTTCCTGGCCACCGGCCTGGCCGTGCTCGGCAAGAGCCGGTTGCCCGAGTTCGGCCTGAACGCCTCCACCGAGTTCGCCACCGCCCAGCCGGTGCGCAACCCCTGGAAGACCTCCCACTCGCCCGGTGCCTCCTCGGGCGGCTCGGCGGCCCTGGTCGCGGCCGGCGTGGTGCCGATCGCCCACGCCAACGACGGCGGCGGCTCGATCCGGATCCCGGCGGCCTGCTGCGGCCTGGTCGGCCTCAAGCCCACCCGGGGCCGGCTGGTCACCAACGCCCAGGGCGGCAAGCTGCCGATCGACCTGGTCACGGACGGGGTGGTGACCCGTTCGGTGCGCGACACCGCCGCCTTCTTCGCCGCCGCCGAGCGCCACCACCGCAACCCCGGGCTGCCCCCGATCGGGCTGGTCGAGGGCCCCGGCAGCCGCCGGCTGCGGATCGGGCTGGTGGTGGACTCGCCGACCGCCAAGACCGACGAGGCGACCCGCCGGGCCGTCGAGGAGACCGCCGCCCGGCTGGAGGCGATGGGCCACCGGGTGGTGCCGACCACCCTGCCGTTCGGCGAGGAGTTCTCCCGCGACTTCCTCTCGTACTGGGGCTACATCGCCTGGGTGATCGCGCTCACCGGCCGGGTGGTGCTCGACCCGAGCTTCCGGGCCGGGAAGCTGGACGGGCTGACCACCGGGCTGCGCCGCAGCTTCCGGGCGGAGTTCCGGCGCACCCCGGGGGTGCTGCGCCGGCTGCGCCGGGCCGAGGCGGTGTACGCGGGCATCTTCGGCGAGCACGACGCGGTGCTCTCCCCGGTGCTCGCCCACACCGCCCCGCCGATCGGGCACCTCAGCCCGAACGTCGCCTTCGACGAGCTGATCGACCGGCTGCTGCGCTACGTGGCCTTCACCCCGGTCAACAACGTCACCGGCGGTCCGGGCATCGCACTGCCCGCGGGGGCGGCGCCGAGCGGGCTGCCGATCGGGGTGCACCTGTCGGCCGCGCACGGGCAGGAGCGGCTGCTGCTGGAGCTGGCCTTCGCGCTGGAGTCGGACCGGCCCTGGCGGCGCATCCAGGACTGACCCGCGCCGCGGCCGGCGCCCGGCTCGTGTCCGGCCGGGGCCCGGCTCGTGCCCGGTCGGCGCGCTGGGTCCGGCGGGCCGCGCCCCGGCGGCCGGGTGCTCAGCCGGCCGCGACCGACCGGGCCGCGTGCACCTCGTGGTGCAGCCGGGCCAGCGCGCAGTCCGGTGCCAGGGCGTCCGGGCCGCCGTCCGGGGGCAGCGGTGCGCCGGTGCGCAGCGCCTCGGCCAGGTCGGACAGCTCCCGGGTGACGAGGGCGACCTCGGCCGGGGTCGGCACCGGCGCCCCGTGCTCGATCCGCACCCGGGTCGCGGTGGTGGTGTCCACGATCCGTTCCACCGCGATCACCAGCGGCCACCACGCCTGCGCCCGGGCGCCCACCGGCGGCGGCTCGGTGAGCGCCCGCTGGAACTCGCTGCGGACGGCGGAGAGGTCCCGGTACAGCCGCCGCCGGTAGCGGGCCCGGGCCGGTTCGTCCCGCCCGGGCGCGGTGGTGAAGGCCAGCGTCACGTACGAGGCGGTGTCCTGGACGGCGTCGGCCAGCCGGTCGCCGATCCGGGTGTGCCAGGACTCCGGCCAGAGCAGGTAGCCCGCCAGCAGCGCGATCCCGCAGCCGATCAGCGAGTCGTACAGCCGGGGCGCCACCAGGTGGAAGCCCTGGTGGTTGAGCAGGTCGGAGAGCATCAGGATGACCGGGGTGATCGCGGCGGTCTGGAAGGCGTACCCCTTGGCGGACAGCACCGGGATCAGCGTGGCGAGCGCCGCCATGACCGGCACGTCCCACCAGCCGTGCGGCACCTCGGCGAGCACCGGGATCGCGACCAGCAGCCCGGCGGCCGTCCCGAGCGCGCGCAGCACCGCCCGGGAGAACACCGAGCCGAAGTCCGGCTTCAGCACGAAGGTGACGGTCAGGGACACCCAGTACGAGCGGGGGACGGCGATCACCGACACCAGCACCTGGGCCAGTCCGATGCACAGGGCCAGGCGCAGCCCGTACCGCCAGGACGCGCCGGACAGCAGCAGTGACCGGGCCGCCCGGCCGGTGCGCACCCGGAGGCCGGCGGGGTGGCCGAGCCGGTCGGCGGAGCCGTACGGGTCGGGGGCGGCCTCCCGGACGACGGTGGCGGCGTGGCCGATCGCCTCGGCCAGCGCCCGGGTGGACGGGCCGCGCGGCTCGGGCAGCTCGGGCAGCACGGACGGCGGGGCCTGGCCGCCCCGCCCGGCGCCGCCGCCCCGTCCGACGGCGTCGGCCAGTTCGCGCACGGCGGCCGGGTAGGCGGCGGGCAGCGGGCCGAGGTCGGGCGGGCGCAGGTGGGCCGCGGCGGTGCCCTCGACCACCGGGATCAGCGCGTTGAGCTGGGCGAGCAGGCGCACCAGGGTGGCGGAGCGGCCGTGCCGGCGGGCCCGGCGGGCGAGCAGCAGGTCGTAGGAGTCGTTGAGCGACTGGGTGAGCGCCCGGCGCCGGTCCTCGTAGTCGGGGGTGCCGGCGCTCTCCAGCAGTCCGGCGACCGCCCGGTAGGTGTCGGCGACCACGGCGCGCTCGGGGGTGCCGCCGCGCAGCGGCCAGGCGAGCAGGGTCAGGGCGAGCACCAGCAGACCGCCGAGCAGCAGCAGGGCGGGCGGCAGCCACCACGGGGGAGGCATCGGCAGACCGGCGCCGACCACCGCGTCCAGCAGCAGGAGCAGGCCGGAGACCGAGGCGACCGCGCCGATCGAGGAGATCATGCCGGAGACCAGCGCGACGACGGTCAGCGCCGCGACCGCCGTCCAGCCGGAGCCGTGCACCTGGGTGCCGAGCAGCACCCCGAGGGCGCCGAACAGCTGCGGCACGGCGATGTTGAACACCCGCATCCGGTACGCGTCCGCGGTGTCCCCGATGACCCCGGACAGGGCGCCCATCGACACCAGGGCGCCGTAGCCGGTGCGGCCGGTGGCGGTGCCGACGGCGAGCGGGACGGCGAGCGCGACCGCGGCGCGGGCGGCCGCGGCCCAGGGGACGGGCGCGTCGCGGGGCCGGAGGCCCGCGGTCAACCAGCCGGGCGGGGCCAGCCGGGCGGGGGCCGGTCGGGTGCGTGCCACAGACCCAACGTACGGCGCCGCGGGCCGGTTCACCCATCGTGCTTATGTCAATTGTCGAAACATTCCCGGGTCCTTATGTCAGTCTCCGAAACATATAGCGAACCCCGAGAGGCGTCGTGAACTGCGTAGATTTCCCAATCGGTAACCCGCGGGAAAGGGTTGACACCATTAGTTGGTCTAGTCCAACGTATGGGGAGCGCGGTTCGGCAACGCCTGATGCGGGGTGAGTGTCCTTGTCGAACGGGCGAGTTGGCCCCCTGACGTGGCGCTGGACGCTGCTCGGGGGCCGAGGCGAGAAGGAGCGCATGCGGACGGGCGTCCGGTCCGCGCACCCATTTCCCCTTCCGGCCGACGACCGGCCACCGGCTCGCCGTGCCCACGCCGGGCGCCCGAGGAAGCGCTGCATCGACCACGAACCACGGAGTGACCGCCCATGTCGAGCCCTGCCGAAGCCCCCGAGGAATATCTGTACCGGGCCGCCTCCGCGCGCCCCTACTTCAGTGCCGACACCGAGAGCTACCTCGCCCGCACCGCCCTGCGCGAGGTGCGCAAGAAGCACCCGCTGCGGGTGCTCTCCGAGGCGGACTTCGCCCACTGGCAGACCTACGGCTACGTCGTGGTGCGGGAGGCGATCCCGGCCGCGGCCGCCCAGCGGCTGCTCGACTTCGCCTGGGAGTTCCAGGGCCTGTCGCCCGACCGCCCGGAGGACTGGTACCGCGAGCGCGACTACCGCGACGAACTCGACCGGCACCTGCACATCTACGGCTTCGTCGAGGCCTACCACCACCAGCTCATCTGGGACAGCCGGCAGGCGCAGCGGGTCTACGACGCCTTCGTGGACGTCTGGGACTGCGAGGAGCTCTGGGTCACCCTCGACCGGCTCAACCTCAACCCGCCGAACGTGCGCAACCGCGACCGCGCTCTGATCGAGCCCACCGACGAGGGCTTCGACATCGAGCTGCACTGGGACGTCGACACCACCCAGGGCATGCTGCCCCAGCGCGTCCAGGGCATCATCGCGCTCAACGACACCGCCCCCGACCACGGCGGCTTCCAGTGCGACCCCGAGCTGTTCCGCCGCTACAACACCTGGCAGGCGGCCCAGCCCGCCGACCGCGACCCGATCCGCCCGGCCGTCGACCGCGACGAGTACCCCGTGGTGCGGCCCGAGTTGAAGGCCGGCGACCTGCTGATCTGGAACGGCCTGCTGGCCCACGGGGTCGCCCCCAACACCTCCGAGGGCGGTGTGCGCTCGGTCCAGTACCTGTCCATGATGCCCGCCCTGGAGGAGGCCGAGCCGCTGCGCCGCTCCCGGGTCGAGTCCTGGCGCACCCTCGCCACCCCGGACTGGAACCGCACCCTGGTCGGGGACGCCGACCGGCCCGAGGCGCTGCGCTACGGACCGGCCGAACTGACCGAACTCGGCGAGAAGTTGCTCGGCCTGAAGTCCTGGACCGGCCGCACCTTCGAGCAGCCCGCGGAGGAGCGGTCATGCGCGCCGTCTGCCTGACCCTGCCCACCAACCGCGAGTGCGCGGACACCATCCCCGCGATCGGCGCCGAAGCCGCCCACGCCGCACGGGAGTTCGGCGTCCAGGTGCACCTGCTGGTGCTGGACTCCGCCGACCCGGCCGCCCGGGCCCGGCACGCCGCCGCCCTCGCCGCACTGCCGGCCGCCGACGGCGTGCTCGTCCACCACCTCGACGAGGAGGCCCAACGGGCCTTCCTGCGCGCGGCGATCGAGCGCTCCGGCCTCCCCGGCGGGGACCGGCTGCTCGACCTGATGCTCCCCGACGCCGTCTCCTACGGCGCCTGCACCAACCGGGCGTTCCTGCTGGCCGCCGCCCTCGGCTGCACCTCGGTGCACCGCCGCGACTCCGACAGCCGCTACCAGTGGCACGACGGCGCACCGGTGTTCCCGATCGACCACGAACTCGCCACCATCGGCCTCAAGGCCGCCGACGCGGCCGCCGCCGTCACCGAGTACACCCTCGACCCGGCGCACGCCGACAAGCCGGTGGCCCTGGTCGGCGCCTCCTTCATCGGCGAACTCTCCGTCGACCTCGGCGGGATCCGCGCGCTCGACCCCGAGGTCTACCACGACCTGGTCGCCCTCTGGGCGCCCAGCGACGCCACCGAGGAGGAGCGGCGGGAACTCGTCGCCGACTCCTTCACCGGCGGCGGCACCGAGCCCTTCGGCGCGGACCGCGCCGTGCTCGACCGGCCCGACATCTGGCGGATCGACATGTGCAACATCGCCCTCGACCACGAGGTCTACGAGCGCGTCCCGTTGCCGCCCGCCACCGCCACCATCGGCAGCGACTACTTCCTGCACCACCTCGTGCACGACGCCACCCTGCCCGGCGTCACCCACAACCGGCACATCGTCAACTACTACACCCCGGAACGGCGCGTCGGCGCGGGCTTCACCGCCTACCACGAGCGCTACGCCAAGTTCCTGCTCTCCATGCTCTACCTCCACCCCGTCTACGCCGACCTGGAGCGGGCCGGCGGAGCCCTGCTCGACGAGCAGCACCGCGTCCGCCCCGGAGCGGTCGCCGACTCGGCCCGCCGCAGCGCCGCGACGGACCGCGCCGAGAACCACCGGCGGCTCGCCGAGATCGACCGCTGCTACCGGCGACTCGGCGGGCAGTACGCCGAGTTCGCCGACCACCTGGCGCCCCGACGGGCGCGCCTGCTCGACGAGGCGCAGGCGGACATCGAGGACTTCGCCCTGCTGATCGACGCGTGGGGCCCGCTGGTGCGGGCGAGCAAAGCCACCCCCGCCGACCGGCTGCCACGGTAGCCGCACCGGGAGTTCATCCGTGATACGTCAGACCACCGATCCACGGCCGACCGCCGACCGGTGCCGCAACGGCGCCCGACAGGCCGGCCACCGCGCCCCGACCGCGTCCGCCACCGTGCACGCGGACGCCGCGCCCCGCCCCGACCAGCACGACCACGGCGCCCTGCGCGCCGCGCTCGCCGCCGCCACCGAGGACACCGTCGTCTACGACCTCGACGGCATCGGCCGCCAGTACGCCGCCCTGCGCGCCGAACTGCCGGGCATCGCCGTCCGGTTCGCGATGAAGGCCTGCCCGGTCGACGAGGTGCTCGACCACCTCGCCCGGCTCGGCTCCGGCTTCGACGCGGCCGGCCCGCAGGAGATCGCCCAGGCGCTGCGCACCGGCGTGCCGCCCGAGCTGATCCACTACGGCAACACCATCAAGTCCGACCGGCACATCGCCGAGGCCTACCGGCTGGGCGTGCGCGACTTCGCCACCGACAGCCTGGAGGACGTCGCCGCGATCGCCGAACACGCCCCCGGCTCACGGGTGTTCTGCCGGATCGCGACCACCGGCGACGGCGCCCTGTGGGGCCTGAGCCACAAGTTCGGCTGCTCGCCCGAGGACGCCCTGCGGGTGCTCGACGCCGCCCGCACCGCCGGGCTGACGCCCTCCGGGCTGTCCGTGCACGTCGGCTCCCAGCAGATGACCGCCGAGGCCTGGGGCGCCGCGATCGACACCCTGGCCGCCGTGCTGGAGGCGCTCAACTGGCGCGGCATCGTGCCGGAGCGGGTCAACCTCGGCGGCGGACTGCCCGCCCTGGGCGTGCTCGACCGGCACGGCCGACCGCTGGAGCCGCCGCTGGACAAGATGTTCGCGGTGATCCGCGAGGGCATGGAGCGGCTGCGCGCGGTCAACGCCGCCCCGCTGGAGTTCCTGCTGGAGCCCGGCCGTCACCTGGTCGCCGACCACGGCGCGATCCGCGCCCACGTCGCCCGGCTCACCTCCCGCCACCGGCTCGACGGCACCCGGGAGGACTGGCTCTACCTGAGCTGCGGAAAGTTCAACGGCCTGTACGAGATGGACCAGTTGCAGTACCGGCTGGAGTTCCCCACCCACCCCGGCGGCCAGTTCGTCAACGCCGTGGTGGCCGGCCCGACCTGCGACAGCGACGACGCGTTCGCCCAGGAGGACGGCGCGGTGCGGGTCCCGCACGCGCTCGCCTCCGGCGACCCGGTGTGGATCCACTCCTGCGGGGCGTACTCCACCGCCTACGCCACCCGGGGGTTCAACGGCTTCGCACCGCTGCCGTACACCGTCGTCGGCGGCCGTCCCGAGGGGGAACGAGGATGACCGACATCCGGATCCGGCTGCTCCGCGAGGCGGACTGGCCGGCGGTGATCGCGGCCGAGGACCGCGCCTACGCCGCCAGCGGGCTGTCCGAGGGCGGGGCGGCGCTGCGCTCCCGGCACCGCGCCTCGCCGTCCACCTGCTTCGTGCTGGAGGACGCGGACGGCTTCGCCGGCTACCTGCTCGCCCTGCCGTACCCGCTGTTCCGCTGCCCGGACCTGAGCGCGGCCGAGGAGGGCGCGGCCGACGGCCGTGCGCAGAGCAACCTGCACGCCCACGACCTGGTGATCGCCGAACGGGCGCGCGGCCGGGGGCTGGCCCCCCGGCTGATGCGGCACCTGGAGGAGGTCGGCCGGGCGGCCGGCCACCGGACCCTCTCGCTGGTCGCCGTGCGCGGCTCGCAGGTGCTGTGGTCGCAACTGGGCTACCGCGCCCGGCCCGAGATCGGGCTGCCCGCGAGCTACGGCGCCGAGGCCGTCTACATGGCCAAGCCGCTGGACCGCGCCCCGAACCCCGCGGAGCCGACCCCCGGGTCCGCACCCAGAGCCGAAGTGGGCTGATGCACATGTCCCCCTCCCGCGACCCGTTCCGCCGGTCCCAACTGGCCATCGGCGCACTGTTCTTCGCCCTCGGGTTCCAGTACGCGACCTGGGTCTCCCGGGTGCCCGCGCTCAAGGCCCGGCTGGACCTCGGCGAGGCCCAGATCGGCCTGCTGCTGATGACCTGCGGGATCGGCGCGGCGGTGTCCTTCCCGCTGGTCGCGGTGCTGATGCGGCGGTTCGGCTCCCGCCTGCTCTCGGTGCTGTCCGCGCTCGCCCTGGGCGTGATCCTGGTCGCCCTGTCGGTGGTGCCGAACTACCCGGTCACCCTCCTGGTGCTGTTCTGCGACGGCGTCGCGGTCGGCTGCCTGAACGTGGCGATGAACGCCCAGGGCGCCGCACTGGAGGCCCGGTTCGAGCGCACCACGATGTCCAGGCTGCACGCCACCTTCAGCGCGGGCTCGCTGCTGGCCGCCCTGCTGGCCTCCGGCGTCAACGCCTTCACCGGCTCGCTCGCCGTGCACTTCGGGCTGGCCGCGCTGCTGCTCGCGGTGCTGGTGCTGGCCGCCCGGCCCGGCCTGCTCGCCGACGGCCCGGCGGAGACCGCCGAGGCGGCGGCCGGCCCGGAGACGGGGACCGGTCCGGAGACAGAGAACGCCGCCGAGTCGGACGGGACGGGGCGGAAGGGGCGCCGCCGCTTCGCGCTGCCGGTCGCGGCCACCCTCTGGATGGGACTGGCGATGGTCTTCGGCACCGTCACCGAGGGTGCCATGAACGACTGGTCGGCGCTCTACCTCAAGGACGTGGTCCACGCCGGCGCCGGAGTCGCCCCGATGGGCATCGCCGTCGTCTCGGTGATGATGGTGTGCGCCCGGATCTTCGCCGACGGCTGGCGCACCCGCTTCGGTGACGGCCGGATCGTCCGCACCGGCAGCCTGCTGGCCGGCCTCGGCCTGGCCGTCGCGCTGCTGGTCGGCGGGGTGGTGCCGACCCTGCTCGGCTTCGCCTGCGTCGGCCTCGGCGTCGCTGCCGTCACCCCCTGCGTCTACGTCGCGGCCGCCCGGCAGGGCTCCGACGCGCTCTCCCTGGTCGCCGCGATGGGCACCACCGGCCTGCTGGCCGGCCCCGCCGTGATCGGCTTCATCGCCGGTGGGACCAGCCTGGTGTGGGGCATGGCCGCGGTGGCCGCCTCCGCCGCCGTCGTCTCGCTCTGCGCCGCCCGGATCAGCTGGCCGCAGGCCCGGACGGCCGAGCCCCGGCTCGTCGCCGAGACGGGCTGACCGCCGCTTCGGTCCCCGCCCGGCCCGTCAGCCCCCGGCCGCCCCTCCAGTCCTCGCCCGGCCCGTCCGTCCTCCCCGTGGCGGCGAGCCGGGCGAGCTCGTTCCGCAGGTGTTCCCGCTGCGCTGACCGGCCTGCTCCGGGCCGTCGTTCGCTCCCCCGTCCGGGGCGCCGGCCGGGGCGCCGTCCGACCCGTCCGGGCCGTCGGTCGAACCACCGCCCGGCCCGCCGCCGTTCGCGCCGCCGCCGTCCGCGCGGCGGCGGCGCCGGTAGCGCAGCACCTGCCGCAGTAGGAACGCCGCGACCAGCAGCCCGAGCCCGACCGCGAACCACAGCTGGTAGCGGATCGCCGTCCGGTACACCGTCCCGATGTTGGCCCCGGCGACGTACCCGAAGGTGCCCCAGACCGCCGTCCACAGCAGGGCGCCGAGCAGGTTGAACACCGCGAACCGCCGCCACGGCATGTCGGTGGTCCCGGCGATGACGCCGTTGTACTGGCGCAGCCCGTCGACGAAGCGGGCGACGGTGACCACCTTGCCGCCCTGCCGGGCGAAGAAGCCGTCCGCGCGTTCCAGCCGGGCCGGGGTGAGCAGCACGTAGCGGCCCCAGCGGTGCACGAAAGCGCGCCCGCCGGTGCGGCCGACCAGGTAGCCGAGGGCGTTGCCGAGCGTCGCGGCGGTGGCCGCGATCGCCAGGACGGCGGCGAGGTCGAGGTGCCCGCTGCCGGCGTACACCGCGGCGAGGATCAGGATGGTCTGCCCCGGTACCGGGATGCCGCAGTTGTCCAGCAGCACGAGCAGCGCCACCGCGAGGTACCCGTAGTGGTCCAGCAGTGGCGCGAGCCCGGCGAGCGCCCCGGGCAGCGGGGTCGTGGCGGCGGACACCGCTCCTCACCGCCCCGACCGCGGGGCGGCGGGGGCGTGGGTCAGCGTTCCGCCAGTCCGGGCTCGACGTTGCAGTCGGGGCCGGGGTAGACCAGGCCCTCGTGGCCGTCCTCGAAGCGGACCACGTACGGTGGTTGGCCGTCCGTACCGCGCACCTCGACGATCTCGCCCTTCTGGTCCACCATGCCCACCGACCTGCTGTGGATGTGGAGCCGGTCGCCTACCGCTGCGTGCATGGTCTGCTCCTCGCGTCGTGCGGACGTTCCGCTATCCACTCTGCTGCGGGCACGGCGGGCGCGCAACGCCTCGGACGGCCGGGGCGCGCGGGGCTCCCGGGCCGGGCGTCAGCCGGTGGGCAGTTGTTGCGCGAGGTAACCGCGCACCAGCCGTTTGCACTCGGTGATCAGGGCCGGATCGCCCTGCGGGTCCCCCCGGAAGGCCAGCTTGAGGATCGCGTCGGCCGCCTCCAGGGCGACCCGCAGGGCCAGCGTGGTGGCCGCCGGGTCGCCCGCCTCGAACAGCTCGCCGCCGAGCGCCTGCAAGCGCAGGGCCACGGCGTGGTTGTTGTCCACGCCCGCGTCCAGCAGGTGCGTCCCGTCGCGCACCCCGGACGGCACCACCGGGCCGGCCAGCCCGAAGTCCACCTGGCCGAAACCGGGCACCGCGCGCTTCATCGCGACGAACTCCTCCACCGCGAGGTCGGTGAACCCGGCCGGGCCGACCGGCGCCGAGCGGGCCAGCCGGGCGTCCAGGCGCTGGAGGTAGTGGTCGAGGTTGCGGGTCGCGAGCGCGGCCAGCAGGTCCTCCTTGCCCGCGAAGAACTGGTACAGGGTGCCGATCGGCACCTGGGCGCGCTGGGCGACCTCCTTGGTGGTGAGTGCCGTCGCCCCGGCCTCGTCCAGCAGCTCGGCGCAGGCGTCCAGGATCCGGCCGTACCGCTCCTGGCTGCGCTGCTGGACCGGCCGCCGCCGGGCCGGGCCGGGGCTGTGCCGCAGACTTCGCGCGTCGACGCTCATGCGGCAACTCTGCCGCATCCGCTGTTCCGACGGCGAATCATCGGGGCGGGGGAGCGCCGGAGTTTCGGTTGGGGCGCGAATCAAGTGGTGGCCGGAGCTGAACGGCACGGTGGCGGGAAGGTGGCCACGGGTTGGCTTTGGTCTTGTCGTGGACGCGATGGCCGGTTCATACTCCTGGGGCGGATCACCTTGCGTGATCATCACGCTCCTCTTCGTGGTGACCGCGACTCCGGCAGTCCGTGGCGACGACGGGCGACACCCGCCGCCACCCGAGGTCTGGACCCGCCCATGCGCCTCCCCGAGCGAACCACGTCCCGCTGTGCGTCCCGTCGAACGGAAGGAGGGGGCCGGATCGGTGACCCCGTACCCCACCGGGCGTGAGGCCCGCACCGCCGAGCACCGCCGCCGCCGGTTCCTGGAAGCCGGCTACCTGGTCCTGCCCGGGCTGCTGCCCGAAGCGCTGCGCGAACGGCTCGCCCGCGAGGTGGACCGCTGGGTCGACGAGGGCCTGCGGGCCCGGTCGATCGCCGCCTGCACCGACCCGGCCCGGCACGGGCCGCCCCCGGTGCTGGAGCTGGAACTCCCCGCCCATGGCGAACTGCTCACCCACCCGCCGCTGCTGCGGGCGCTGACCGGGCTGATCGGCCCGTCCTTCGTCTTCCACCACCTGCACAGCGACCGCCAGCCGCCGGGCGTCCCCGGCAAGCCCTGGCACCACGACTGCGAGCCCAACGACGGCTCCGACCCCTCGCTGCTGATGGTCCACGCGCTGCACTACCTCGGCGGCCTGGACGAGCGGGTCGGCAGCCTGGCCGTGCTGCCCGGCTCGCACCGCCGCTCCGTCGACAAGGACGCCTACGCCCACCACGGCACCGCGGAACTGCCCGGCGAGGTGGTCATCGACCGGCTGCCGCCCGGCACCACCGTGCTGCTCAACTCGGCGCTCTTCCACACCCGCAGACCGGCGCCCGACGGGCCGGGCCGGCCGCGTTACTTCATCGACGCGTCCTACTGCCAGGTCGGCGCGCGCTGGCGCCCGGTGAAGCCGCACTGGCGGCAGATGCTCGCCCGGGCCCGCGAACTGGACCTCGCCGACGGCCAGTGGCCCGACCTGTTCGCCGAGCAGCACTTCACCGAGTACACCGGAACCGTCTGAGCCGGGCGGGGTGCCCGGGCCGTCCGGGCCGGCGGAGCCTGCCGCGCCGCCAGGGCCCGGGCCGTCCGCGCCCGGGCCGCCCCGGCCGTCCGAGTTGTCCGAGTCGTCCGAACCGCCAGAGGAGCACTGCGTGGAGATCGTCACCGCCGTCGCCTACTCCGAGGTCCACGAGGCCTACCTGCGGGACCACCCGGTGGAGCGGGCCCACGAGGCCAACACCAACCTGTACGGCGAGGAGAACCTGGAACGCGCCGACACGCTCCCCGGCGGCTGGTGGCGGATCCGGCTGACCCCGGCCGACGTCCTCGGCGTCGTCCTGCCCTGGCACCTCAGCGAGGGCGGCGAGCGGGAGCTCGTCCCGCGGACCGGGCTGACCGTCGCCCGGGCGGCCGAACGCGTCCGCTCCGGCGGCGCCGACTGGACGGCGGCCAACCCGGTCTGCTCGGCGAAGCTGCGGCTGCTGCGCCGGGCGCCCTTCACCCCGCTCTTCCTCAGCACCGCCCCGGTCGACCACCCCGACTACGCCGGGCTGGTGCTCGCGCCGGGGCTGATCCACCTCGACGGCCTGCACCGCATGGTGGCCTGGGGGCTGGCCGGACGGCTGGCCGGGGGCATCGAGCTGGACGGGTACCTGGCCGGTGACCCGGAGGTGCCGCCCCGGCCCGCCCGGGCGAGGACGCCGCGGACGGGGGAGGAGCCCGCGTGACCTCCGCGACGCGGCACGCCCGGCCGACCCCCGCCACCGGCTCGCTCAGCGGGCTGCTCTCCCGTCTCGCCCGCCTCCACCCCGACCGGCCCGCCGTCAGCGACGGCGTCCGCACCCTCGACCACCGCACCCTGGACGCGGCCGCCGGGCGGATCGCCGCCCGGCTGGCGGCCGGCGGCACCGGGCGCGGCGACCGGGTCGCCCTGCTCGGGCCCCGGGACGCCCGGATGCTGGTGCTGCTGCACGGGGTGCTGCGCTCCGGCGCGGCCGCCGTGCTGACCGATCCCGAGTGGACCGCGGCCGACCTGGCCCGCCGGCTGGCGGCCGTCCGGGTGGGGCGGGTGCTCGCCACCGAGCGCCCGGCCGGCTGGGTCGGCGTCGGCGGGGCGGACGGGGCAGGCGGGGCGGACGGGGTGGGCGTCGAGGTGGTGGACGTCCTGGCCGGGCCCGCCGGGGCGCCCCCGGCCCGGGCGGCCGACCGCCCGGTCGGCGCCGACCCGGCGTACCTGTCCTTCACCTCCGGCTCCAGCGGCGAACCCAAGGCGGTCACCGTCACCCACGCCAACGCCGTGCACTACGCGTACGCCCTGGCCGACCGGCTCGGGCTGACCGAGGCCGACGCACCCCGGCTCGCCCACGTCACCACGCTCGCCGCCGACCTCGGCCACACCGCCTGGCTGCTCGCGCTGGCCACCGGCGGCTCGGTGCACGTCGTGCCCGACCGCGAGGTGCGCGACCCGGCGGCGTTCTGGGCCGCGCTGCGCCGCGCCGGGGTCGACACCCTGAAGACCACCCCCTCGCACCTGGCCGCCCTGCTGGAGGACCGCCCGGCCGACACCCCGCGGCTGCGCACCCTGCTGCTCGGCGGCGAGGCCCTGCCGCGCCCGCTGGCCGCCGCCCTGCTCGACGACGGCGTCGCCGAACGGCTGGTCAACCACTACGGACCGACCGAGACCACCGTCGGCGCGACCTGCTTCCTGGCCACCGCCGCCCACCAACTGCCGGACGGGGAACCGACCGTACCGATCGGCAGCGGCATCGGCGAGGTGCTGCTGACCGTACTGGACGGCGCCGGGCGGACGGCTGCCGCCGATGCCCCGGGAGAGTTGCTGATCGGCGGGCGGGGCGTCACCGCCGGGTACTACGGACGGCCGGACGAGACCGCCCGCGGGTTCGTCCGGCGGGACGGCCGGGTGATGTACCGCACCGGCGACCTGTGCCGTCGGCGGGCCGACGGGAACCTGGTCTTCCTCGGCCGGGTGGACCGTCAGGTCAAGGTCCGGGGCTACCGGGTCGACCTGGCCGAGGTGGAACGGGCCATGGACGGCTACCCCGGCGTCGCGGGCTCCGCGGCGCTGCTGCGGGAGACCGCGGTCGGCGGGCAACTCCTCGGCGCCGTCCGCCTGTTGGCCGGTGCCGAGGTGGCAGGCCTGGACGCCCACCTGCGGGACCGGCTGCCCGGCTACTCGGTGCCGCGGCCGATCCTGGTGCTGCCGGAGTTCCCGGTCGGGCCGAACGGGAAGCTGGACCGGTCGCGGCTGGGCGAACTGGTGGCCCGACTGGTGCGGGAACGGGCCGGGGCGCTCCCCGGTGACCCGGGCGCGGTCGATCCGGGCGCGGGCGGGTCGGGTGCGGGCAGGTCGGGTCCGGGTCCGGGGCCGGACCCGGGCGGATCGGTGGGGGCGGGGCTGGCCGGGGAGATCGCCCGCTTCTGGGCCGGCGCGCTCGGACTGCCCGCCGTCGGCGCCCACGCGGACGTGATCGGCCTCGGCGGCGACTCCATCCTCGCCATGCGCACCATCGCCCTGCTGCGGCGGTCCGGGCTGCGGGTCGGCCACGAGGACTTCTACCGGCACCCGACGCCAGCCGGCCTGGCCGCAGTGGCGGTGCCCGTCCGGCCCGCCGCCGCGGCCGCCGTCCCGGCCCCGCGCGGCGATCACGGCGGGCGCCGACTCGCCCCCGCCCAGCGCTGGTTGTACCGGCAGCACGCGGTCGACGAACCCCGGCACTGGAACCAGTCCGTACTGCTGCGCTGCCGCCGCACCGTCGACCCGGCGGCGCTCGCGGCGGCGGTCGCCGCCGTCCTCGAACGCCACCCGGCGCTGCGCCGCCCGCTCTCACCGGACGGGTACGGCGAACCCCGGCCGGTCGCCGACCTCGATCCGGTCTCCCACTCCCGCATCCCGCGCGCGGCGGCCGAGATCGCCGACACCGTCGCCGGCGTCTGCACCGAACTCCACCGCAGCCTCGACCCGGAGGCCGGACGGCTGCTGCGCGCCCACCTGTTCACCGGCCCGCCCGGCACCGACCAGCGGCTCGCGCTGATCGCCCACCACCTGGTGGTCGACGGCCTCTCCTGGCGGATCCTGCTCGACGACCTCGCCCGGGCCTACCGCGCGCTGCTCGACCACAAGCCGGCCGACCTGCCGCCCACCCCCGACTTCTACCAGTGGGCCGCGGCCGCCCCGCCGGCTCCGGTGCTGTCCGCCGAGGAGCCCGCGCCGCCCGCCGGGCCGGCCGCGCTCAGCTGGACCCTCGACGCACCGGCGACCGCCCGGCTGGTCGCGCGCCACGGCGGCGGGGCCGGCCTGGAGGCCGTCCTGCTCGACGCCTTCGCCGGCGCCGTCGCCCGCTGGGAGGGCCGGCCCGGGCTCACGGTGGAGGTCGAGACCCACGGCCGGGACACGGTCGGCGACGGCGACCCGGACGAATTCCTGGACACCGTCGGCTGGTTCACCGCCGTCAAGCACCTGCGCCACGGCGGACCCGACCCGGCCGCAGGCCCGACGGGCCCGTCGGAGACGGCGCGGCGGCTGCGCGGAACGCCCGTCCGGCCGATGGACGCCCCCGGCCCGCGGCCGACCGTCGGGTTCAACTTCCTCGGCACCTTCCGCCTGCCCGAGGAACCCGCGCTGGACTGGACCGTCGCGGACGAACAGGCCGGGGTGGCGCGCTGCGCCGGCGGCGATCCGCTGTATCGACTGCGGCTCACCGCACGGGTGGTGGAGCAGCGCCTGGTCGCCGACCTGGTCTACGGCTGGCCCGCGGTGCCCCACCAGGCCGCCCGGCGGATCCTCGGCGGGGTCGCCACGGCACTCGCCGGGCCCACCGCCGAGCAGCCCGTCCGGCTGCCGCTGTCCACCTCCGGGCAGCTGCTGCACGCCCGGGTGCCGCCCACCGCCCGGGCGGCCGTCCGCGAACCCGCCCGGGTGCTGCTCACCGGCGCCACCGGCTACCTCGGGCGGCACCTGCTGGACGCCTTCCGGCGGCGCGGTGCGGTGGTCACCTGCCTGGTGCGGGCCGCCGACGACGCCGAGGCGGTCCGGCGGCTGGCCGGTGAGCGGGCCCGGGTGGTCGCCGGGGACCTGGAGCGGGACGGTCTCGGTCTCTCCCCGGCCGGCCTGGAACGGGCCCGGGAGGCCCGGATCGTGGTGCACGCGGCGGCCGACGTCCGGCTGGTCGCGGCCCCCGACGACCTGGAGCGCGCCAACCACACGGCGGTGCGCCGGCTGCTCGGCTGGATCGACGAGCACACCCCGGAGGCCCGCCTGCACCACGTCTCCACGCTGGCCGTCGCCGGCGGGGTGGACGGCCCGCCGCGCCGGTTCAGCGAGGCCGACCTGTGGATCGGCCAGCACTTCCGCACCCCGTACGAGCGCACCAAGTACCGGGCGGAGCAGGCCGTCCGGGCCTGGGGCGCCGCCGGGCACGCCGCCTACCTCTACCGCAGCGGCCACATAGCCGCGCACAGCCGCACCGGGGCGTTCCAGGCCAACGTCGGCGACAACCGGATCTACCAGCTGGTCCGCGGCTACCTGCTGGCCGGCGCCGCCCCCGGCCGGCCCGGCACCGCCTTCGCGTTCTCGCACGTGGACACGGTGGCCGCCGGGATCGCCGCGATCGCCCTCGCCCCGCACACCGCGCCCGGCACCTATCACGTGGAGACCCCGTACCAGACCCCGCACGACGAACTCGTGCGCTGGCTGGGCGCGTCGGGGTACCCCGTCCGGCTCGTCGACGAGCCGGCCTTCGCGGTCGCGCTCGCCCGTGCCGAACGGCGGCACCCGACGGCCGCCCGGCTGGCCGCCGCCTGGTCCCAGCAGGAGGAGCGCAACATCCGGGTGGACAGCGGGTACACCGCCTCCGTGCTGGACCGGCTGGGGGTGCGCTTCGGCGCGCCGACCCCGCAGTGGTGGTCGGCCGCGCTCGGCTGGGCCGCCGAGGCGGGCTACCTGCCGGCCCGCCGGTCCGCCGACCTGCGGAGCCGCTGACCTGCCACCCCGAGCGGCCCGAACGGGCCCGAGCAAGTCCTGAACGAAGTCCGAGCAAGCCCCGAACGAACCCCGACAGGCCCCGAGAGAAGGAAGACTCCGTTGTCCCAGCTCTCCCCAGTGCTGAAGCAGGCCACCCCGGTCGTCGCCGTGCGCGGCGAAGGCCTCCACCTCTACGACGCCGACGGCCGCCGCTACCTCGACTTCACCTCCGGCGTGGGGGTGACCAGCACCGGCCACTGCCACCCGAGGGTGGTCGCGGCCGTCCGCGAACAGGCCGGCCGGCTGCTGCACGGCCAGTACACCACCGTCCTGCACGACCAACTGCTCACCCTCACCGAGCGCTTGGGCGAGGTGCTGCCGCCCGGCCTGGACTCGCTGTTCTTCGCCACCGCCGGCACCGAGGCGGTCGAGGCGGCGCTGCGGTTGGCCCGGCAGGCCACCGGGCGGCAGAACGTGATCGTCTTCGAGGGCTCCTTCCACGGCCGCACCATGGGAGCGGCCTCGCTCACCACCGCCGGGACCCGCTTCCGGGCGGGCACCGGTCCGCTGATGCCCGGGGTCGCGGTGGCGCCGTTCCCCGCCGCGTTCCGGCTGCGGCGCTCGCTCGGCCTGTCCGAGGAGGAGGCGGTGGCGTACGCCCTGCGCGGGCTGGACGAGGTGCTGGCCACCGCCTCCGCACCCGCCGAGACCGCCGCCGTGTTCGTCGAACCGGTGCTCGGCGAGGGCGGCTACGTCCCCGCCCCGCCGGGGTTCCTGGCCGGGCTGCGCGAGCGCGCCGACCGGCACGGCTTCCTGCTGGTGGTGGACGAGGTGCAGACCGGCTTCGGGCGCACCGGCCGGTTCTGGGCCCACCAGCACGAGCCCGCCCGCCCGGACGGCGGGAGCCTCCGGCCCGACGTCCTGATCACTGCCAAGGGCCTGGCCAGCGGCTTCCCGCTGTCCGCCATCGCCGCGCCGACCGACCTGATGCGGCGGGCCTGGCCCGGCTCGCAGGGCGGCACCTACGGGGGGAACCCGGTGGCCTGCGCCGCCGCGCTGGCCACCCTGGACGTGCTGCGCGAGGAGCGGCTGGTCGAGAACGCGGCCCTCCAGGGCGCCCGGCTGCTCGACGGCCTGCGGACGGTCGCCGCCGGGGCGCCGGGCATCGGCGACGTCCGGGGCCTCGGCCTGATGGCGGCCAGCGAGTTCTGCCGGCCCGACGGCGCGCCGGACCCGGAGACCGCCCGGCGGGTCCAGCAGGCCGCGGCCGAGCTCGGGCTGCTGCTCCTGCTCTGCGGGATCCACCTCAACGTGGTCCGGATGATCCCGGCGCTGGTCGTCACGGCCGGCCAGGTCGACGAGGCGCTCGCGCTCTGGTCCAAGGCCGTGGCGGCCGGGACCGGCCCGGAGGTGGCGCGGTGAACGAGTACGCCGTCACCGAGATCGGCTGGAGCAGCCTGGAGTTGGAGGCCCGGCGGCAGCTCTGGTCGCTGCCGCTGAGCGACGGGGAGCGGCAGCTGCTCTGGGCCGATGCCCGGGCCGGCCGCTGGGGCGCCGGCGACCCGGTGCGCGAGCGGCTGCGGACCTTCGTCCGGGAGGCCGCCGACTCGGTCGGGATCACCCACCTCGCCAACCTGATCGACCCGGAGCGGCCGGAGCGGGAGATCACCGAGGCGCTCTCCTTCCTGCTGCGCGACTACGGCCGGATCGTGCCGCAGAACGGGCGCGGCGACCTCACCTCGGTGCTCCGGGACCAGAACGGCGACGGCAACACCGAGCTCGGCTTCCACTGCGACACCTGCGACCTGCTGGTCCTGTTCTGCATCCAGCCCGCCTACGACGGCGGCGGGCTGACCAAACTGGCGAGCGCCCGGCACGTCCACGAACTGATCGGGCGGGAGCGGCCGGACGCCCTGGCCACCCTCTGCGAGGACTGGACCTTCGACCGGACCGGCCGGGCGGGCCCGCAGCTGGTCGTCACCCCGATCCTGTACCCGCGCCCGGACGGCACGACCGGCTGCTACTACCAGACCCGCACCGTCCGCTCCTCGCCGGACCGCGGCGGACCGGAACTGACGGACCGTCAGTGGGAGGCGCTCGGCGTGCTGGACGAGGTGCTGTACCGCCCGGAGATCGCCTTCGGCCTGCCGATGGCCGCCGGGGACCTGCTGATCATCCGCAACAGCCGGGTGCTGCACGGGCGTTCCGCGTTCCTGGACGAACCCGGCCGGTACTCCCGGCGGATGCTGCGGATCTGGCTCAACGAGGGGGAGGAATGGGCGCGGTGACCCGGCCGGACCGGAGGATCGCCCTGGTCACCGGTGGTGGCAGCGGCCTCGGCCGGGCCTCCGTGCTGGCCCTGCTCGCCGCGGACTGGACGGTGGTGCTCGCCGGGCGCCGCAAGGAGGCGCTGGAGGAGACCGCCGCGCTCGCGGACGTCGGGCCGGACCGGGTGCTGGCGGTGCCGACCGACATCCGCAGCCCCGAGGAGGTCGCCCGGCTGTTCGACGCCGTCCGCGACCGCTACGGCCGGCTCGACCTGCTGTTCAACAACGCGGGCGCCGCCGCCCCGCGCCGGCCGATCGCCGAGACGCCGTTCCACGACTGGAACCGGGTCCTGGACACCATCGTGACCGGCAGCTTCCTGTGCGCCCGGGAGGCCTTCCGGCTGATGAGCGACCAGACCCCGCAGGGCGGCCGGATCATCAACAACGGCGCGCCCTCCGCGCACGTGCCCCGCCCCAACTCCCTCGCCTACACGGCCGCCAAGCACGCCGTCCTCGGTCTCACCAAGGTGCTCGCGCTGGACGGCCGCCCGTACGGCATCACCTGCGGGCAGATCGACGTGGGCAACGTCGCCCCGTCGGACGGCGCGCCGCAGCCGGCCGCGATGCAGGCGGACGGCACCATGGCGGTGGAGGCCACCATCCCGGTGGAGCGGTTCACC
This sequence comes from Kitasatospora sp. NPDC089797, assembly GCF_040684795.1. Lineage (NCBI taxonomy): Bacteria > Bacillati > Actinomycetota > Actinomycetes > Kitasatosporales > Streptomycetaceae > Kitasatospora > Kitasatospora sp. NPDC089797. The sequence continues at coordinate 204,521 of NZ_JBFBGS010000005.1, forward strand.
GACGCCCTGCTGCTGATGGCGGCGCAGCCACCGGACACCACCATCCAGTCCCTGGTGGTGCTGCCGGCCACCATGCCGTACCTCGGGAGGGGATGAACCGTGCTGGTCAGTGCCCGCTCCTTCGCGGAGTACCGGGCGATGTTCGCGCTCACCGACGGGGACCTCGGCCCCGGCCGACGGATCCTGGACTGCCCGGCCGGCGCGGCGAGCTTCGTCGCGGAGGCCGGGCGGCGCGGCATCGACGCGGTCGCGGCGGACCGCGAGTACGCCGTGCACCGGGAGGAGTTGGGCCTGCTGGTCGAACGGGAGACCGGCTTCAAGCGGGACCGGCTGGCGCGGGAGACGGCGGACTTCGCGCGCTCCTGGTACAACGGCGCCGACGACCTGGTGCGGCGGTGGAGCGCCGGCGCCCGACTGTTCCGGGCCGACATCGCCGCCCGCCCGGAGCGCTACGTCGCCGCGGCGCTGCCCGAACTCCCCTTCGCGGACGGCTCCTTCGACCTGGTGCTCAGTTCGCACCTGGTCTTCTCCTACGCCAACCGGCTGGGCGGGGAGTTCCAGCGCGACGCGCTGCTCGAACTCGCCCGGGTGGCACGGCGGGAGGTCCGGGTCTTCCCCCTGGTGGTGTACGACACCGGCGAGCGGTACCCGGGGCTGGAGCGGCTGCGGGAGGAGCTCGCGGGCGCCGGGATCGGGAGCCGGGTCGAGCAGGTGGCCTACGAGTTCCAGCCGGGGGCCGACGAGATGCTGGTGCTCGCCTGCACGGGCTACCGGCCCCCGGCGCGGCCGGCCGCGCAGCGGGCCGGGGCCGTCGACGACCCGGTGCGGTGGCGGCACCGGGAACCGGGCGGCTGACCTGGTCCGCCCGCGGCGGAGCAGCCGCGGGGAGGGCGGCCGGATATCCGTGGGACACCCGGCGGCCGGCTCCGCTACGGTGCGGTCATGGCGAACTTCGTACTGGTCGCCGGGGCCCGCCTCGGGGCCTGGGCCTGGGACGACGTGGTCCCGCACCTCCGGGCGGCCGGTCACGCCGCCCACCCGCTGACGCTGTCCGGGCTGGCCGAGAAGCGCGGCCGCCCGGCCGGGCTGCGGACCCACGTCCAGGACGTCGTGACCGAGGTCGAACGGCACGCCCCGGACCGGGTCGTCCTGGTGGGCCACAGTTACGCCGGTGTCCCGGTCGGCCAGGCCGCCCAGCTGATCGGCCCCCGGCCGGCCCGGGTGGTCTTCCTGGACGCCGCCCTCCCCGTCGACGGTGAGTCCTTCGCCGCCGGCTGGCCCGACGGGGGAGCGGAGTTGACGGCCGCGATCGAGGCGAACGGCGGCTCCTGGCCCTGTGCGCGGCCCGAGCACTTCGCGGGCCACGGCCTCACCGAGGAGCAGACCGCGCGGATCGTCGCCGGTGCGACCCCGCATCCCGGTGCCACCCTCACCGAGCCCGCCACCCTGACCGGCCCGCTCGCCGATCTGCCCGCGACGTACATCACCTGCCTGGCGGCCGGGGAACCGGACGAGCAGGCGGCCGCGCTGCTGGCCGCCGGGCACTGGCGGTCCGCCGAACTCGACACCGGCCACTGGCCGATGTTCTCCCGGCCGGGCGAGCTGGCCCGGCTGCTGATCGACGCGGCCGCGCCGTGACCCCCGGCGGGTCAGGCCCAGGGCGGGCGGCCGGTGCCCTCCGCCCAGAGGGCGAGTGCCCGGCGGTCCACGGCGCGGATGCCGACCTGGGCGCAGAAGGCGGCCGCGGCCTTGGTGAACGTGCTGGTCGTCACCACGGCGGCCAACTGGCAGCGGTGCACGTCGCGGTAGGTGCCGTTGACCTTCTGCACGTCCTGGGAGCCGACGAAGGTCCGGGGGCCGTAGCGCTTGGCCTGGATCAGGATCCGCTGGCCGGCGGGGGTGGTGGCCAGTACGTCCGCGGCGAGGTCGCCGGCGCCGCCGACCACCGTCACCTTCGTGCAGCCGTCCCGTCGGCACAGGTCGGCCAGCGCGTGCTCGAACGCCTTGGGGCTCATCGTCAGGAACGGCCCGATGTGCCGCAGCTGGGCGGTCCGGACGTCCAACTCCCGCTGCCGCGCCCGTGCGCGGACGACCAGCACCGCGGCGCCCGCCCCCGCGGCCAGCACCAGCAGGGCGGCGGCCGGCAGCAGGTGCTGCGCCAGCCAGTGCACCAGCGCGGAGACCACCGCCAGTGCGGCCACCGCCGTGACCCCCACCAGCAGGGCGTTGTCCCGGGCCCGGCGCGCCCGGCGGCTGACGGTCGACCGGCGACGTCGGACAGGCCTGCGGGCCACGGCATTCCCCCTCGCGCCACGGTGTCCGGGAGAGCCTAGGAGCCGCCGCCGCCCGCCCGCCGACGATCCCGCGGACTCCCCGGCCGCAGCGCCCGGATTGTCCGGATCCCGGCGCCCGGCGGCCGAACACCGGTGGCGGGCGGGCGACTCCGGGCGGCGGGCGGGTGGCCCTCGGCTGCGGGTGGGGCGATTTCCGGTAACCCGCCACGGCGGGTCCCGCCCTCTGCCATGCTCACAGAACGTCTTCGAATCGTCACCGAGAGTGGGTGCGTATGCGGTTCGGCATCAGTGCGAGCGCGGTGCTCGGGATCGTCATCGTCCTCCGCCTGATGCGCCGGACCGAATCCCGGAGCCGGGTCGACGAGAAGCTGACCGCCTTCCTCTGCGTCACCTTCGGCGTCCTGATCGCCGCCACCCCGTGGGGCCACGCCATCCTCCGGCTCGTCGGCGTCGCGGTCCGGGCCACCCACTGAGCCGCGCGGCGGCCGGTCAGCGGTACCAGGTGCGGATCACGGCCGCGGCCTCCCGGACGCCGACGCTGCCGGTGCGGATCCGGGCGGCCAGGTCCACGGCCTCGCCGGGCCCGGCGGTGACGGTGACGCCGGAGGCGCTGAGGTAGGCGGCGGCGACCACGGAGGCGAAGTGCTCGTTGCCCGACTCCAGCGCCGGGACGCGGATGAGTTGGTGCATCAGGGCTGCCGCGCGCTGGTGCACGGCCTCGTAGACCGGGACGTCCATCACCTCGTCGCCGTGCCGGGCCACGGCGGCGGCGAGGGTGCCGTAGTCGATGACGTCCGGGTCGGTGGGCAGGAACCGGTGGGCGATGTCGAGCAGCCAGGCCCGGTCGATCCGGAGGATCACGCCTGCTCCACCGCGGTGCGGGTGCGGGTGCGGATGCCGTGCGGGCGCGGTCCGCAGGCGTTCCCGAACGTCGGCCCGGGGGTGTGCGCGACGGTCGCCGGTCGGACGGTGAGCTGGTTCATGAGCGCGAGCGTAGCGAGGTGTAGCGGGTGCTACCAACGTGCCGGGGCCCGGCGGTTGTCGGACCCGGCTGGTATGCCTGGCCACATGACGGACGATGTGGTCAGCGGCGTGATCGGTGGTGTGCCCGGTGGCGGTGCGCGCGGCCTCCCGCCGCTGGACGAGGGCGAACTCGAAGCCTGGGAGGCCCGGCACGGGGTGACCCTGCCCGAGCCCTACCGGACTTTCGTGACGCGGGTCGCGAACGGCTTCTGCGCCGGATCGCCGAGCGGTACCGGTGAGGAGGTCCTGCTGCCCCTGGGCCGGCTGCCCGACAGCTGGTCCGACTGGGACTCGGTGAACTGGCTCTCCCCGGAGCCGTTCGACGGCTCGGCGCCCCGGGATCCGGCCGCGCCCTTCCCGCTGACCGAGGAGTGGCAGTGGGAGTACGACTTCGATCCGGAGGAGCACGTCGCCCGGATGACCTCGCTCTACCGGGACGGCTCCGTCATCCTCGGTGCCGAGGAGCCCGGCTGCTACTGGGCCCTCGTCACCGCCGGACCGCAGCGCGGCACGGTCTGGCAGTTGGCCGACGGCATCGCCTTCCCCTACGCGGGGCCGGACGGGGACGTCTACACGGACGGCGCCCGCCCGTTCGGTTTCCTCGACTGGATCGGGCAGTGGAACACCGGCCGCGGCTGGTGGAACGACCGCTGAGCCGCCCGGCACTCGGGCGGCTCAGCGGTTGGCGGTCGGCGGTCGGCCGAGGAGTGGCCGGGAGCGGCCCGGTCAGTGCTGCGGGACGACCAGGGCCAGGCCGAGCGGGCGGTCACCGGCGTTGGGGCCGGCTTCGACGGTGTGCACGCCCGGGGTGGTGCGCCAGGTGCGGGCCGCGGTGTCCCAGGTCTGGACGGCGCGGCGCGGGACGGTGATCCGGGCGGTGGCGACGGCGCCCGGGGCGGCCTCGACCACGGCGAAGCCGGCGAGTTGACGGTCCGGGCGGCTGGGGTCGGAGCCGTCGGTGGCCAGGTAGACCTGGACCACCTCGCGGCCGGGCCGGTCGCCGGTGTTGCGGACCCGGACGGCGACCTCGGCCAGGGTGTCGGCGGAGCCCTCGGTGAGGCGGGCCTCCAGGCCCTCGTAGGACCAGCGGGTGTAGCCGCCGCCGGCGCCGAACCAGTAGGCGGGGGCGGCACCGGCGCGGCGCTGCCAGGCCCGGTAGCCGATGAACAGGCCCTCGGTGTAGTCGAGCCGGCCGTCGGTCGGGGTGACCTCCCGGACCGGGACGTCGGCTTCCTCGGCGGGCCAGGTGGTGGGCAGCCGGCCGGCCGGTTCGACCGTGCCGAGGAGGACGTCGGCCAGGGCCTCGCCGGCCTGCTGGCCGGGGAACCAGCCGAGCAGCACCGCCGCGACCGAGTCGCGCCACGGCATCAGCACCGGGGCGCCCGCGTTGACCACCACCACGGTCCGCGGGTTGGCGGCCGCGACCCGGGCGACCAGTTCGTCCTGGCGGCCGGGCAGGCGCAGGTCGGTCCGGTCCACGCCCTCGCTCTCCACCTCCTCGGTGGTGCCGACCACGACCACCGCGACCTCGGCCGCCCGGGCCGCCGCGACGGCCTGCTCGATCAACTCCTCGGCGGAGACGCTCGGTGCGGCGTGGCCGAGGGTGAAGGAGACCAGGCCGAATCCGGCGAAGCCGCCCGTCTGCGGCACCGTGTAGGTCAGCGCGACCTCGACCTCGCGGTCGGCGGCGAGCTCCCACTCGACCCGGTGCTCCGGGGGGTTGAGGAAGGCGGCGGCCGGGTCCTCGCCCTCCGGCAGCAGCGTCCCGTCGAACAGCACCTCGCCGTCCGCCTCCAGCCGGAACCGGCCGACGCCGCGGACGGCCAGGCGGTGCCGCCCGGCGGCCCCGGTGGTCAGGGTGCCGGTCAGCCGGACGGCGGTGAGCTCGGCGAAGGGGACGTCGCCGGGCAGGGCGCCGAGCCACCGGAGGTCGCCGCCGGTGAGCGCGGCGGTGCCCAAGGGGCCCCGGGCACCGAGCAGTTCGGCGGTGCACGGGAAGGCGGCCGGGGGGAGGAAGGTGCGCGGGTCGGCGCCGACCGCGTGCACCAGGGAGGTGCCCGCGCCGAGTGCGGCGCGCAGGCCCGCCAGCGGGCTGACCAGCCGGGTCGGGAAGACCTGGGCGCTGCCGCCCCCGCCGATCCGCGGTTCGGTCGCGGCCGCGCCGATCAGCGCCACCGAGGCGGGCGCCGGGTCGAGCGGCAGCACCCCGCCCTCGTTGCGCAGCAGGACGAAGGAGCGCGCCGCCAACTCGCGCACCAGCGCCTCGCCGTCGACCGGTGCGGGCAGCCGGTCCGCCGGGACGGCGGCGGGCGCGCCCGCCAGCAGGCCGACCCGGGCCGCCAACCGCAGGACCCGGCGGGCCAGTTCGTCCACCACGGCCTCGGGGACGAGACCCTCGCGGACGGCCCGCACCAGGTGCTCGCCGTAGACGGTGGCCGGGCCGGGCATCGCGACGTCGAGGCCGCCGAGGGCCGCCCGTACGGTGTCCCGGGCGCCGGTCCAGTCCGAGACCAGGACGCCGTCGAAGCCCCACTCCTCGCGCAGCACCGCGTTGTTGATCTCGGCGTGCTCGCTCATGGTCGGGCCGTTGACGGCGTTGTAGGCGGCCATCAGCCCCCAGGGGTGGGCCTTGCGGACGATCGTCTCGAACGGTGCGAGGTACAGCTCGCGCAGCGTGCGCTCGTCCACCCGGACGTCGACGGTGTAGCGGTCGGTCTCCGAGTCGTTGGCGACGAAGTGCTTGGGCGTGGTGGCGACCCCGCCGTCCTGGACGCCGGAGACCAGGGCGGCACCGATCTCGCCGGTGAGCAGCGGGTCCTCGGAGAGGCACTCGAAGTGCCGGCCGCCGAGCGGGCTGCGGTGCAGGTTGACGGTCGGTGCCAGGACCACGTGGGCGCCCTTGCGGCGGGCCTCCTGGGCCAGCAGCCGGCCGGCCCGGCGGACCAGGTCGACGTCCCAGGTGGCGGCCAGGGCGGTCGGCGAGGGCAGGGCGACGGACGGGTCGTCCGGGGTCCACTGCTCGCCGCGCACGCCGGCCGGGCCGTCGGACCACACCAGCCGGCCGAGGCCGATCCGCTCGTCGGCGGGCAGCGACCACATGTCGGCGCCGGCGAGCAGGGCGACCTTGGCGGGCAGGTCCAGCCGGGCGAGGGCGGCCTCGACGGCGCTCTCCCGGCGGGCGTCGGCGGTGGGGCTCGCGGGCGTCGTGCTGTCAGGGTTTGCGGGTGTCGTGCTGTCGGGCATCGAGGTCTCCTCGTGGGGCGCCGTGGTCGCCGTGGTCTCCTGGTGTTCCGGGTGGTCCGCCACGGTTCAGACCCACCCGTCCAGCGCGGTCATGAATCCGTCGTGGTCGTCCCGGTGCACGGTGTGTCCGGCGCCCGGCACGGTGCGCACCTGGAAGCCGCGGGCGCGCAGCAGTTCGGCGTCCTCGGCACCGACCAGGAAGCTCCGGTCGGCGAGCACCACCAGGGAGGGCACGGCGGCCGCCGTCGGCAGGTCGGACTCCTGGCCGGGCATGGCCAGGGCCGAGTCCGGGTCCCAGGCGGCGAGGGTGGCGAGTTCGACGTCGACGTCGGCGCCCGCCCAGCGGGGGTTGAGGGTGGTGATCTGCTCCCGGGTGGCGTCCCGGAACTGCACGAACAGCGCCGGGTCCACCCCCGCGGCCGCTCCGAACCGCCAGGCCGGGTCGACGTAGACGGCGCGGGCCGGTGCCAGCCGCTCGACCGCGCGCAGCAGCGAGATCCCGCCGAGCGAGTGCCCGACGGCCAGGTCGGCCCCGGCGGGCAGGGTCTCGACCAGGTCCTCGGCGTAGGCCTCCAGGGCGTAGCGCTCCCGGGGGGTCGCGCCGGTGCCGCGCGGGCTCCGTCCGTGGCCGCGCTGGTCGACGGCGATCACGCGGTAGCCGCGTTCGGCCAGGGCCGGGCCGACCCGCCGCCAGGTGCGGTGGTCGGACATGATGCCGTGCACCAGCAGCGCGACGCGCTCGCCGGTGCCCCATTCCTCGGTGTGCAACTTCATGGTGGGAAGCCTTTCGACCGGTTTCGACACTCACGTTACACGTGTAACGGTTACTCGTGTAACCATGTGTCTAGCAGGGCGATCCGCCACCCGGCCAGAGCCAGTCGTGAAAAGATCCGAACCGTTATGGACAGTGACCGCACCGACACCGCCGCCCCGCCGCCCACCAGCGCCGACGTCGCCCGCCTGGCCGGCGTCTCCCGGGCCACGGTCTCCTTCGTGCTCAACAACACCGCCGGCGGCCGGGTCAGCGAGCAGACCCGGCTCAAGGTCCGGGCCGCCGCCGACCGGCTCGGCTACGTCCCGCACGCCGCCGCCCGCTCGCTGCGGGCCGGCCGGACGGGCCTGGTGCTGCTGGCCGGCAACACCGCACCGATCGGCCCGCTGTTCAGCGGGTTCTACCGGGAGCTCCAGGACGCCCTGCACCGCCACGGCTACACGCCCGTGCTGCTGGGCCCGACGGCCGGCGGCGGGGACGAGGCCGTCCGGGCCTGGGCCGAACTGCGCCCCACCGCCGTGTTCTGCGTCGACCCGGGGCTCACCCCCGACGGCGTCGGGCTCCTGCGCCGCTCCGGCGTCCGGGCGGTGCTCACCCTCGGCACGTCGCCGGTGCCCGGCGCGCACGCGCTGATCATGGACCAGCGGGAGGTCGGCGCCTGTGCCGCCGCCCACCTGCTGGAGCGCGGCCGCCGCCGGATCGGCGTCGTGCTGCCGACCGACCCGGCGCTCGCCGTGTTCAGCGCCCCCCGACTGGCCGGCATCCGGGCCGCCGTCGAGGCGGCCGGCTCCGGCGCCGTGGTCGAGCCGCTGCCGCTGGACTACACCGAGGAGTCCGCCGCCGAACTCGCCGCCCGCTGCCGGGACCTCGCCCTCGACGGCCTGTTCGGCTACAACGACGAGTACGCCATGCTCGCCCTGCGCGCCCTCCAGGACGCCGGTTCGGACGCCCCCCACCCGGTGGCCGTGGTCGGCGCCGACGACCTGCTGCTCGGCCGGCTGCTCCGCCCGCGGCTGAGCTCGGTCCGGATGCGGCTGCCCGCCGGCGAGGAGTTGGCCGAGCTGGTCGACCGGGTGGTCGCCGACCCGGACGCGCCACCGCTCCGCCGGGAGCTGCTGACCGTGGAGCTGGTCGCCCGCGAGTCGTCCTGAACATCTCGACCGTCCGGGCTGTCCGGGCCGCCCTGACCGTCCTGACCGTCCGGGCCGACGGGCGCTGCGAGCGTGGTGGCCCCGGCAGCCCCGGCGGGTTCGGACCGGGGGCGGCGGCCGCTCAGCGGCCGGTGGTGAGGACCATCCGGAACCGGGCCCGGCCCTCGGCCATCCTGGTGACCGCGGCGGCGGCCTCCGCCAGCGGGACCTCCTCGATCCACGCCCGCACGCCGGACCGGACGGCGAAGCACAGGGTGTCCTGGGTGTCGACGGCGGCGCCGGAGGAGTGGGCGTACACCTTGCGGTCGCCGTTCAGCAGTTGCAGCGGGCTGACCGCGAGCCGGTCCGGCGAGGCGCCGACGACCACGAGCTCGCCGCGGCGGCCGAGGCCGTCGACGGTGGCGGACATGGCCTCCGCGTTGGTGATGGTGGCCAGGACCACCTTCGCCCCGCCGAGCGCCTGGAGCGCCTGGGCGACGTCGCCGGCGGTGCTGTCGAGGTAGTGGTGGGCGCCGAGCCGCTCCGCCAGCGGCCCCTTCTCCTGGCCGCGGGCGATCGCCACGGTGCGGAATCCCATCGCGCGGGCGAACTGGACGCCCAGGTGGCCGAGTCCGCCGAGGCCGAGGATCGCCACCGTGTCGCCGGGGCGGGCGGCGCTACGGCGCAGCGCGTTGTAGACGGTGACCCCGGCGCAGGCGAGCGGAGCGGCCTCGGCGGAGGTCAGCTCGTCCGGTACGGCGGCCAGGGCGACGGCCGGGACGACGACGGACTCGGCGTAGCCGCCGGGGTAGGCGGCCCCGGGCACCTGGAGTTCGGCGCAGAGCACGCCGTCGCCGGTCCGGCAGGCGTCGCAGCGTCCGCAGCTGCCGCCGTACCAGCCGACCGCGACCCGGTCGCCGACCGCCCAGCCCTGGACGCCGTCGCCGAGGGCGTCGATGCGGCCGGCGATCTCGTGACCGGGAGTGACCGGGTAGGTGGTGCCGGGCAGCAGTCCGGCCGCGATCAGCAGGTCGGAGTGGCAGACGCCGCACGCCTCGACGGTGATCCGGACGGCGCCCGGCCCCGGCTCCCGGAGCGGGACCTCGGCCAGGACGGGGGCGGCCTGCGGATCGGAGACCTGGACGGCGCGCAGGCTGGTGCCGGAGGGGGTGGCGCTGGTGGCAGCCATCGGGAGAGCCTCTCGCTGGGGGGCCGGCGCGGGGCGGAGCCCGCACGCGCTGACCACACCAGCTTGGTGCCTCCGTCGCCGCTCGGCCACGCGCGGCGCGGGCCGGGGTGCCGTCGACCGTCCGCGCACGGGCGGATCGGCGGCACCCCGGCCCGTGGGCGGACGGTGAGCTCCACCGCCTTCCGGCGGGGGCTCAGCCGGTGATCGTCCGCAGGCCCAGTCCGGTGAGGAACCCGGCGCGGTGCGCGGACAGGTCGACCTCCGGCGTCGTCGACAGGACGGTCAGCCGCAGCGGCGGTTCGGGCACCGGAAGAAGGTCCGCCGCTGCGGCGGCCGGCACTGCCGTCGCGGCCGCCGGGTCGGGGTGACCCGACCCGGCGTACGACAGCAGCAGCGTGGGGTCGGTCAGCCCGCGCAGACCGACCACGGCGTCGGCCTGGTCGGGACCGGCGGGCTGGAGGAACCGGGTGGGCACCGGCCGGAAGCCCAGCCGCGCCTTGAAGCCGAACAGGCCCGGCTCGGTGATGTGCCCGTACAGCGTCGGATCGCTGCCCAGCGAGATCCACTCCCGCCCGCGCCCGCGCGCCTCGGCGGTCGCGGTCAGGTAGAGCGCCCGGACCACCCGGCCCTGGCGCTCGGCCGCCGCCTGCGCGGTGAAGGCGATCCGGGTGATCGACAGCTCGGGCTGGTCCCAGCACAGGCAGGCACCGAGCAGGTCGCCGTTCGGGTCGCGTGCCGCGACCACGTAGTACAGGTCCGGGTCGGCGGTGATCTCCTCGCGCCAACTCGCCGCGTAGGAGCTGCCGTTGCGCATCCGCGCGACCTGGTCCTCGTACAGCCGCAGGAACTCGTCGAACACCGGGACGGTCAGCGGGGCGTGCACGGTGATCCGCAGGGACCGCTTGGCGGTCTCCCGCAGCGCCCGGCGCACGTTGCTGCGCTCCCCGGAGGTCATGGCGGCGAGGAAGGTCTCGTCCCCGGTCCGCACCGGCGCCAGCCAGGTGACCCAGCTCGGGGTGACGGCGAACCCGGCACGTTCCAGGTCGGCGTGCAGTGCGGCCGGCGGGTCCACCACCCGCACGACGCCGACACCGTCCTCCGCGGCGAACGCGCGCAGCCGGGCGGGGTCGGACTCCAGCGCCTCCTCGGCGCCCAGCAGGGCGATCCGCAGGCCGTGGTCCTCGATCAGCTCCAGCGTTCTCATCGTCCGGCCGCCTCGTCGGGCACCGGGTGCGGCGGCGCGGTGCCGTCCGCGACGGCCAGCAGGTTGGCGACCGCCATGTCGGCCATCGCGTCCAGCGCCTGGTGGGTGTGGAACCCGTTGTGCCCGGTGACCAGGAGCCGGTCCGGCACGAACTCCAGCAGCCCGAAGGGGTCCTCCCGGGGGTGCGGCGCCGGCTCGGTGTAGTAGCCGTCGATCGCGGCCCCGGCGAGCCGGCCCTCCGTCAGCGCGGCGCGCAGCGCGACCGGGTCGACCAGGCCGGCACGGGCGGTGTTCACCAGGAACCCGCCGTCGAGCGCCCGCAGGTGGTCGGCGCCGATCAGCCCTTCGGTCCCGGCCGACCCCGCGGTCCGGCCGGGTACCAGGTCGACGTGCAGGGACACCAGGTCGCTGCCCTCGAACAGCTCGATCAGCGACTCGCAGCGCTGGTAGGGGAGTTCGGCGAACTCCGGACGGTCCGTCCGGTTCCAGTACCGGATCCGGGTGCCGAACGCGGAGTGGGCCATCCGGGCCAGCTCGCGCCCGATGTGGCCCATGCCGACGATGCCGAGGGTGGCGTCGGTCAGCGACCGGGTCGGCTGCTCGTCCCACTCGCCCCGGGACACCGCGGCGGCGCCCCGGGAGACGCCGCGGACCAGGTCGAGCAGCTGCGCGAGCGCGAACTCGGCGACCGCGACGGCGTTGGCGTGCGGGGTGTAGGTGAAGCGGGTCGGGGTGGGCTCGGAGGGCAGTTCGACGAACGAGCGGTAGCCGGTCGCCATCACGCAGACCGTCGCGAGCGACGGCGCCTGCTCCCACACCCGCCGGGACAGCAGGGAGATGCCGCCGTGGACCAGCGCCCAGGCGCCGTCCAGCTCGGTCACCAGCTTGTCCTCCTCGATGTCGCCGGGCAGCCGGGCGACATCGAGTCCGCGGGCGCGCAGCCGCGCCTCGGCCTGCTCGGGGAACGCACCGGTGATCACGACTCGCTGCTCAGGCATGGACGGCTTCCTTCTCGTTCAGGGCCGTGAACGTCCTGTTCAGGGCCACGAAGTCCCGGCGGTGCCACAGCAGTGGGCCGGCGGTCGACCGGGCCGCGAAGCCGGTCACCTCGCCGATCAGCAGGTGGTGGTCACCGACCGGGATGCTACCGGCGGTGCGGCAGCGGTAGGCGGCGTGGGCGTCGGCCAGCAGGGGCGGTCCGTCGACGGACCACGGCACGAAGTCATGGCCCTCGAACCGGTCGATCCCCTTGCGGGCGAAGGACTCGGCGACCGCGCGCTGGTGCTCGCCCAGCACGTTGACGGTGAAGCCCTCGGAGCCGAGCATCGCCTCCAGGCAGCTGGAGGTGTTGCCCACGCCGACCAGCAGGAGCGGCGGGGTCTGCGAGACCGACAGCGCGGACGTGGCGGTGAACCCCCAGCGGTTCCCCCGCGCGTCCTGGGTCGTGACGACGGTCAGCGCGCCCGCCAGGTGGGACATCGCCTCGCGGAACTCCGCGGCGGAGAGCGGCTCTTCGGCCGGTCGCGCCGGGGCGGCCGGCCGGCCCGGCCCGGTGTGCGTCCAGGTGGTCGTCATGCCTTCGCCTCCGATTCCGTCAGGCGGTCAAGGGTGTCAAGGGGGTCACGAGGGTGGGCGGGGGAGTCGGTGCCGGCGTCGGCCGGAGTCCCCGTCGGCCGGTCCGTCGCCCGGTCCGCCGACTGCTGCCGCCGGCCCGCGATCGAGCGCTGGAGGCTGCGCGCGGTCAGCGGGACGAGGACCGCCCCGACCGCGGCGAGCAGCACGGCCAGCCAGGCGACCAGGTGCTGCGGGCCGATCCAGGCGCCGACGGTGGAGATCAGCAGCCCGCCGATCGGGAAGGCGAGCACGTTGATCAGGAAGAACGGGCCCATCACCTTCCCGAGGTGCTCGCTCGGGATCACCTGGACCCGCTGGGTCCGGTTGAACGTGTTGTAGTAGGCGACGCCCACCTCGACCGCCACGAACCCGATCGCGTAGACCGGGTAGGAGTGGGCCAGGCCCAGCACCAGCAGCGAGCAGCAGGCGAGGGCGAAGCCGACCGTGCCGACCACCTTCGGCTGGTAGCGCTTCAACAGCAGTGGTGTCACCGCCAGGTTGAGCAGCCCCGCCAGCCCCGCGAAGACGTTGAGCATCGCGAACGCGGACTGCGACCGGTGGAAGACACCGGTGACGACAGCGGCGTTCGCGCCCATGGTGGCGGCCAGCGCCAGGTTCATCGTGAAGTTGACCGCCGCCAGCAGGACGACCGGCCGGTTGCCGAGCAACAGGCTCCAGCCCAGCCGGAGTTCGGCCAGCGCGGTGCGCGCGTCACCGGTGCTCGGTGCCGCCGCCGTCCGCGGTACGGAGAGCCAACAGGCCGCCGCCACCGCGAACATGGCCGCGGCCATGCCCAGCAGCCACACCTTGCCCAGCAGTGCGACCGCGACCATGGCGAGTCCCGGCCCCAGGGCGAGGGACAGCAGCTCCATGTTCTGCACCATGCCCTGCATCCGGGCCAGGGCCTCGCCCCGGCTCAGCTGCGGCACGACCTTCTCGATCGCCATGTGGATCGGGGCGACCAGCGTGGTCAGCAGCGCCCCGTTGACCATCAGGACCGGAATCGTCCAGCCCGGCTCGGCCAGGCACAGGGCCACGGTGGCGGCCAGCACCACGGCCCGCCCGGTGTTGGCGTACCGGAACAGGCGCGGGCCGCCGTCCCGGTCGGCGAGGATCCCGCCGAGCGGGTAGGCGATCAGGTAGGGCACCCATTCCAGGGCGTAGGCCAGCCCCAGCAGCGACACCTTCCGGCTGTCCTGGTAGATCAGCAACGGCACCGCGAACAGCACCACCTGCTCCGCCATCAGGCCGAGGACGATCCCGGCGGCGAAGAGCCCGGTCTGGGCCGAGCGGGCGTCCGGCCGGGTCTCCTCCTGCCGGGCCCCCTCCGCCCGGGCTTGCGCCTGGTCCGCCGCCTGGTCCTCCGCCCGCTGCTCCGGCGGGTGCGTGCCACCCGTCACGGCGTCCCCGCCGCCGCGGCGGCCCGCTCGCGGGCCCGCACCAGGGGGAGCACCCGGGTGAAGAAGTGCTGCATCTCGTCCCGGGCCGGCCAGCCGGAGAAGATGAACTCGCTGACGCCGGCGGCCTTGTAGCGCAGCAGGTAGTCCGCGACCTCGTCGTAGTCCCCGACGATGCACAGCGCGGGGCCACCGCGGTAGGCGACCGCGCCGGACCACAGCACCGGCGACATCCAGCCGTGGCCGGCCTCCTCGGCGAGCCGGAACGAGTTCTTCACGGCCTGCGAGTCGGCCGCCGCGACGAACTCCGCGACCCACGCGCGGTGCGCCTCGTCCGCGCCGCCCATGACCTCGGCCAGGTCGGCCAGCGCCTCCTCGCGGGTGGGCCTGGCCAGCACCTGCATCCGCAGGCCGACCCGGCCGCCCCGGGCGAGCAGCGGCCCGACCTCCTCGGCGATCTTCTCGGGGGTGTCGGCGTAGCGGAACCAGCAGTCCCCGTAGGTGAGGGAGGTGTCCTGGGCGATCTGCGAGGCCCCGCTCACATAGATCTTCGGCCGCCCGCCGCCGTAGTGGGGCAGGCCCAACTGCCCCTGCTCGATGCGGTAGTGCTCGCCCTCGAAGGTGACCGGCTCCCCGTCGCGCCACAGCTCGTGCAGGACGTGCAGGAACTCGCGGGAGCGCTGGTGCCGGCCGTCGTGGGCGACGAAGTCCCCGTAGTAGCCCTGCTCGACGGGGGAGATGCCGGAGATCAGGTTCAGGGCGATCCGCCCCCCGGACATCCAGGAGAGGGTGTTGACGATCTGGACGAACAGCGTCGGCGAGAGCAGTCCGGGCCGGTAGGCCAGGATGAACTTGACGTTCTCGGTCTCCCGGACCAGGGCGCCCAGCAGCGGGAGCGGGTCGGGCAGGTCGTAGCTCTGGGCCATCAGCAGCGACTCGACGCCCAGCTTGTCCGCCTCACGGGCGAAGTCGATCGCGCCCTCCAGGTCCAGGACCCGGAAGTCGTAGCGCTCGGCCGACTTCTTCTGGCCGTCGTCGAGCGCCGAGCCCCAGTGGAAGCGCAGCTCCCCGGGGCGGGTGTCCGTGCGCTCGTCGACCGTTTCCACCGTCGTACTCATCTGGTCCCCGTTCACAGCGCCACCGGCTCACCGGCGCGGACCGCGGCCGCCTCGGCGGGTTCGACGTCCACCCGGTAGTGCGCGATCGCCTCGACCATGGCCGCGTTCACGGCCCGCTGGTCCGCCCCGCGCAGCAGGAAGCGCCCACCGGCGTGGTCGTAGCCGCCGTTGCCGTCGAAGACGTGCCCGACCGCCGGGAGCGCCTCGCCGTACACCTCGGGCACGGCGGCGACCAGCGACGCCCGGGAGACCACCCGGGCGGGCTGCGCCGGCGGCTCGGGGAACACCAGCCAGCCGCCGGAGGCGGCCTCGCCGGGCAGCACGTGCTCGGCGCTCAGCGGCTTCAGGCCGACGGTGGTGCGGAACGCCTCGCAGTACAGGTCGATCCCGAACAGGTCGCGGTGCAGGAAGGGCACGCCGGCGCCGCCCGGCCGCAGGCCCACCTCCAGGAACACCGGCAGCCCGGTGGCGTCGGTGATCACTTCGAGGTGGAACGGCCCGGTCCAGAGTTCGAGCGCGTCCAGGCAGTCGATCGCGAAGCCGGCCAGTTCGTCCCGCAGCGGTCCCGGGTCGAGCAGGGCCGAGCCGAGCGGCGTGCCGTGCACGAAGTCCAGGCAGGTGTTCAAGTACTGCGACACGGTGACGCAGTGGTACTCGCCCTGGACCCGGATCCCGTCCACGTGGAAGATCGGGCCCTCGACGTACTCCTCGGCCTGGTAACCGTCGGTCGCGGACTCGCCGGCGATCTCCGCCAGGGCCGCCGTCAGCTCCGCCGCGGTGCGCACCAGCCGGACGCCGCGCGAGGCGGCCCCGTCCTTCGGCTTGAGGATCAGCGGCAGCGGGATGGCCTCGAGGAGTTGCTCGGCGGTGGTGTCCGCGGTGAGGCGCAGGAAGCGCGGTGCCCGCACCCCGGCGGCCGCGACCCACTCCTTCATCACGGTCTTGTCGCGGAAGCGCCGCACGTAGTCGGTGCCCCAGCCGGGGACCTCCAGCGCCTCGCGGAGCTCAGCGGTGACCTCCAGGTCGAACTCGGAGAGCCCGACCACGCCGGCCAGCGGGCCGTGCTCCTCGGCGATCGCGCGGGCCGCCGGCAGCAGGGTCTCCAGCCGCAGGTCGGGGACCACGACGGTGGCCACGGCGCCCTCGCGGTCCAGCGGGTCGAGGGCGTCGGCGGTGGCCAGGTAGGCCAGCCGGAAGCTGCCCTCCGGCAGGAAGCGGTGGTACTCGCCGAACTCGTCGTCGAACCGGTTGACGACCAGGAGCAGCGGTTCCTGGCCCGGGATCGGCGGGACGGGCGGCTCGCTCGGGGACTGATCAGGCAACTGGCAGGGCAAGGCTGACTCCAAGTGTGATGCGACTGCCCAGGTCGAGGGCGTCTTGGTACGAGTCGGCGGTGTAGAGGACGTGGCCGACGCGGCTGCGGTAGTCCTGGTCCCCCGGAACCGGGGTGTCCGCGGCGTGGGTGAGCTCGGACTCCAGCACTCCGGGCCACCCGGCGATCCGGGCCAGCCCTTCGGCCGTCGGGCGCCCGCCCTCCCCGGAGGCGGTGAGGAAGCGGATCCCGGCGTACTTGGCCCGCGGCGCGCGGGACGGCAGCGCCGCGGCGTCCAGCCCGGTGAGCGCGGCCACGGCCAGCTCCGGCAGACGGACCCCGGTGGCGGCCTCGACCAGGTCAGGGATGCGGTCGCCGCCGAGCCGGGCGGCCAGCTCGATCAGCACCGGCTCGCCCGCGACGAGCCGCAGTTCGCAGTGGAACGGCCCGACGGTGACCCGCAGCGCGTCCACCACCTCGCCGACGTAGTCCTCGACCGCGCGCCTGGTCGCCGGCGGCAGGTCCGCCCGGACCACGTGCCCGATCTCGACGAAGGACGGTTCGGGGCCCAGGACCTTGTGGGTCACCGCGACGACGACCGTCCGGCCGTCCGCACCCACGCAGCCCTCCACCGACAGCTCGGGACCGTCGAGGTACTCCTCGACGAGCGCCCGGCCCTCGGTCCGCCGGCCCATGTCCGGGCGGTCGTCCGCGGCCAGCTCGCGGTAGGCCGCGAGCAGGTGGTCGACGTCGTCGGCCCGGGTGACGTGCACGCTGCCGGCCGAGTCCACCGGCTTGAGGACGCAGGGGAAGCCCACCCGGGCGGCGGCCTGCGCGACCTGGGCCTCGGTGGACACCTCGGCGAAGCGCGGCACCCGCAGCCCGGCGGCGGCGGTCGCGGCCCGCATCACCGCCTTGTCCCGGACGCCCTCGACGGTGTCGACCGGCAGGCCGGGCAGCCCCAGCCGCGCCGCGAGCCGGGCGGCGACCGGGACGTAGAACTCGAAGCCCGCCAGGACCCCGGCGAACGGGGAGGCCCCGTGCGCCGAGGCCGCGGCGAGGAACAGCGCCTCCTCGTCGTTGGTGTCCACGACGAGGACTTCATCGGCCTCCTGCCGCACCCGGTCGGGCACCGTGCGGTCGTCGGCGTCGAAGGAGGCCACCACGGTCTCGAATCCGAGACCCCGGGCCGCTCCCACCAACGCGGTACCCGACGACGCCGGTTCGATGATGAGGACGCGGCCGGGCCCGACCGGGGATTCGCGACGGGTGTTCACGTCAGACCCCGACCGGCTGCGCTTCGCGGGCGCCCACGGTGCTCGCGTACAGCTCGGCGAAGTAGTCGCCGATCAGGTCGATGAAGGTGGTCAGGTAGGCCTCGGCCTGCTCGGGGGTGCTGAACTTCTCCACGGCGCGCGAGACCGTGCGGAACATCAGGTCGTCGTGGTCGTGCGACTCGTCGAACGCGATGTGCGCGCGGGTGCCGTAGACGAAGTCCGCGCCGAACTCGGCCGCGGCCTTCTCGGTGATGACCGGGTTGTAGCGGTCCGAGTACCACTCGACGAACCAGTCCCAGATGGTGGTGGGGGCCGGGCCGGAACGGTCGGCCTCCAGGCGCAGGTACCCCATCAGCATCGCGGTGGAGGTGAACACCGGGGTGGCGTCGAGCTGCTCGATCGACATCCCGAACCGCTCCAGGTCACGGGTGAACATGTGCTCGTGGCCGTACTCCTCGGCCAGGTAGCGCGCCAGCTTCGCGGCGAGCACGTCGTCCTGCGAGCCGACCCGGTACAGGGCGTAGGCGTCGACCTCGTTGTTGAGGCGGATGCGCAGCACCGTCTCGGCGATGTGCCGGATGTAGTAGTCGCGGTCGATCCACTCGCCCTGGTGCAGCTCGCGCAGCTTCGGCACGCGCTGGAACTGCTTCTCCATCAGCTGCGCGGCGAGCGCCTCGAACGAATCACGGTCAAGCTTGGACATGGTGGGACAACTGCCTTCCTGTGGAGGTCACGCGTGGTGTGTGAGCTCGGCCACGGGGTTGCGGATCCCCGAGGGCCGGATCGTGGAGGATCAGGGCCCCCACTGCGAGTCGGCGGGGATGTTGGCCCCCGCCGTCGCAGCGGCCGACCGGAACAAGTCGTCGGCCGACGCCCCTTCGGCCGCCAGAATTGTGAGCACCACACAGCTCGCGACAACGGTCGCGAAGCGAAGCAGGCGATTAGCCGACTGACGCACGTTCCAGCTCCTTCAACACCCCGTTTAGGCCGACGGACAAAGGCCCGTCGGCGATGTATCGATCCTGACACGCAGGTCCGAACGGGCGCATGATCAGTTAGCCTTCACAGTTGTGAACCGCTCACTTATGCAGCACTGTGCAGATTGCCCGGAAGCAGGCAATTCCCCCGATACCCCTGCGCCGGTACTCTGCGAGCGGGCACTGAAGGCGTATGCCGCGGTTCTCCAGGAGTCCCGGCGCCCCCGTTCGGAAACCCCGGAGTGTCTGGTGGGCCTGGGACTGACCCCCCCGCTGCCCGATGCGCCGGACTTCGTCTACGCGCTCTCCCCGGGCACCGCGGCGGGATTCGCGGTCTCCCGGATGGAGGAGCGGGTCGCCGAGTACCAGGCGGCCATCCTCAGCACCCAGGCGGCGTTCTCCGCGCTGGAGTCGGTCCACGCCGAGTCCTCCAGACGCGACGGCGCGGGCTACTCGCTGATCATGGGCAGCGAGACCATCAGCGAGGTGCTGAGCACCTCGGTCGCCGCCTGCCGGTCCGAACTCCTCACCACCCAGCCCGGCACCAGCCGGCCGGCCGAACTGCTGGCCCGGGCCCTGGAGTCGGAGATCCCCCGGCTGCGCCAGGGGATCCGGCAGCGGACCATCTACCAGCACAAGATCCGCTTCGACGTCCCGACCATGGAGTACATCGATGTGATCACCGCGGCCGGCGGCCAGGTGCGGACCACCAGCGAGCTCTTCGACCGGCTGATCATCATCGACCGGGAGACCGCCTTCATCCCGATCGACGACGAGCGCGAGGTCACCGCCCTGCAGATCCACCACCCGGGGATCGTCCGCTACCTGGGCAAGATCTTCGACCACATCTGGGAGCGCGCGATCGACGTGAGCAGCGCCGGCGCCCGGCACACCCCGCAGATCTCCGACACCCAGCGGGCGATCCTGCACCACCTGGTGTCCGGCCAGACGGACGAGTGGATCGCCCGCCGGGTCGGCCTGAGCCGCCGCAGCATCGTCGAGCACGTCCGCCGGATCTCGGAGCAGCTCGGGAGTTCGAGCCGGGCCCAACTCGGTTACCTGATCGCCCTGAACGGCGTGCTCTGGGGGGTGGACGGGGGCGCGAACCCGCCGTTCCCCGGGCCGTCGTCGGCCGGATCGCCGCCCGCCGGGCCGTCGCTCGCCGACCCGGCGCAGGAGCAGGACTAGGGGGGAGCCGGGGCGCCGCCCGGCGGGGTCACCCCCACCGGGCGCGGCGGCCCGACCGGTGGTCACTTCTGCACGCCCGCAGGCCGTCCGCGAATCGTGGTGACGGTGACGGTGAGTGAATACCGGAGTTCCGCGACCGCGGCTTCCGGCGATATCGCGGGCAGTAACTCCGAGTGAAGTGCGGCGGGCCCGCGGTCCGGCCCGGCCGATTGCCGATCGGGCGAATCGAAGGCCGGTGGATCCGTCGTAGTATCCATCGCGGGAATTGTGCAGTAAAGGCCTCCCGGATTTCTTTCATGCGGCGTTCACAATGACGGGTCGAATGGCGGGTAAAGCCCGATTTGTCATGTGCGGGCATATTGCCCCGGGAGTGGGTCCGGCGATTAACCGCAGGGGTGCCCGCCACTCTTGTCCTCGCGTCCAACTGGCCTTCGGGGCAGGGGTGGTGGGGTGTGCGGACCGGTCCGGAAGCGGCCGGTCGCCCTCTGGTGTTCCGTGGTGGCGCCGGTAACATGAGGCCTCCTCACATTCTCGTCAGGAGGCTGCCATGCCGGACCGTTTCGACCTGCCGGCCGGGTTCCGCTGGGGCGCCGCCACCGCCGCCTACCAGATCGAGGGCGCGGTGCACGAGGACGGCCGCGGCCCCTCCGTCTGGGACACCTTCTGCGCCCAGCCCGGCGCCGTCCGCGACGGCCACACCGGCGCGGTCGCCTGCGACCACTACCACCGGTACCCCGAGGACATCGCCCTGATGAAGGGCCTCGGGCTGGACGGCTACCGCTTCTCCATCGCCTGGCCCCGCGTCCTGCCCACCGGCGCCGGCCCCGTGAACCCGGCCGGCCTCGCCTTCTACGACCGCCTCGTGGACGCGTTGCTGGAGGCGGGCATCGCGCCCCTCCCCACCCTCTTCCACTGGGACCTGCCCCAGGCCCTGGAGGACGAGGGCGGCTGGCTCAACCGTGACACCGCGTACCGCTTCGCCGAGTACGCCGCCGTCGTCGCCGACCGCCTCGGCGACCGCGTCCCCGCCTGGATCACCCTCAACGAGCCCTTCGTCCACACGGTCTTCGGCTACGCCCTGGGCACCCACGCGCCCGGCCGCACCCTGATGTTCGAGGCCCTCCCGGCCGCCCACCACCAGCTCCTCGCCCACGGGTTGGCCGCCTCGCTGCTCCACGAGCGCGGCCTGGAGGTGATGCTCTCCAACAACCTCACCCCGGTCGAGCCGGCCTCCGACTCCGCCGCGGACGCGGCCGCCGCCGAGGCCTACGACGCCCTGCACAACCGGCTGTTCACCGACCCCGTCCTGCTCGGCCGCTACCCCGACCTCACCGCCCTCGGCGTCCCCGACGACATCTTCGGCGCGATCCGCCCCGGCGACGTCGACCTCATCCACGCCCCCGGCCTCGACGGCCTCGGCCTCAACTTCTACAACCCCACCCGGGTCGCCGCCCCCAGCAGCCCCGACCTCCCCTTCGACCTGGTCCCCGTCCCCGACGTCCCCCACACCGCCTTCGGCTGGCCCGTCGTCCCCGAGTCCCTCACCCGACTCCTCCTCGGCCTGCGGGACTTCTACGGCAAGGCCCTCCCACCCGTCACCATCACCGAGAACGGCTGCTCCGTCGAGGAGTCCACCGACCCCGACCGGCCCCGCATCGACTACCTCGCCACCCACCTCGACGCCCTCGCCGCCGCCGTCGCCGAGGGCATCGACGTCCGCGGCTACTACACCTGGTCCCTCCTCGACAACTTCGAGTGGGCCGAGGGCTACCACCAGCGCTTCGGCCTCGTCCACGTCGACTTCGCGACGCAGCGGCGCACGCCGAAGGCCTCGTACGCCTGGTACCGCGACCTGATCGCCGCCCACCGGGCGTCTCGTCCAAGGTAGTTGGCCTCCATTCGTTGTGGGATGTATGGCCTCTTGGCAACGACCGAGAGGCCAGCTGGATGGCGCGGCCCGCGGCAGCTGCGCCCCAGACACTGCGCAAAAGACAGGGTGTTCGATAAGTCCGCAGCCCGTTGCCAGTGGTTCAGTCGTGGGCCGGTCGCGCGGGGACGGGCGGCCATGCGACTCTGGGGACGCCCGCCACCACGCGCCCACCCGATATGAGTTCTGTGCCGAGCGTCTCTCGCTGCGCAACGCGGTTTGGGGCGCGCTGTCCTGCGGAAGCGAGATCCACCGGAGGACTCTTACGAGGTCTGGGCGGAGGGGCGCGTGGCCGTCGTACCGACCGGTAGGGCAGGGTGGGCTACATGGCAAGTGTGGCGAATCCTGCGGCATGGCACTCGGTGCGCGAGGCGGTCTTGAAGGTGCCCTCGGAGAGTGAAGGCGTCATGCTCTCCGTCCTGGGTACCCGCGCCCTTCTGCTGTACCAGGTTGATGGGGCCGAGCACGGCAGGCGGCAGGCGGTTGATGCCGAGCGGCTGGACAGGATCCCCGTGCTGGAGCGCCTGCTCGGTCTCCCGATCGGCCTTCCTGTTCCGATGGATTCTCTCCCGGGACAGGCCGTGGTTCGTGACCTTCCGCGCGGAGCGGTCGAGTGGGACGAGGATCTGGTCACGCGCCGGACGGTCCGGCTGCTCGCCGTTGACCTCGCAGTTGTGCGGGCCACCGATTGGCAGACGGGTCTGGAGCGTGCGGGTCGATTTGCACCGTTCTGCCGACGAGCCGTCCTTTTCGACGAGTTGCGGGGTTGGCGCGCAGGGCTGGACGAAACCTTGGCGGAGGCCGCCTTTTACGGCATCGGCGTGCTCGTCCATGAGTCGGACGGAATCCGGATGGCCCTGGAACCCGAGGCGTACCGGCCGCAGCGGCACACCGCTGCGGCCCGGCACTTTGTCGAGGAGTTGTACGGACGCCTGGGCTGAGCCGCCCGCCCGTCAGTCGACTCCTGCGCCGGCCGGTGCTGAGGGCGCCGGACCGAGGAGGGACCACCGCAGTAGCTGCGGCGGGACGTGGAAGCCGTTCGGCTGTTGGATGGCGGCGTTGACGAGCGGGTACCGGTCCACTGCGGCACGACAGCGATTCTGCCACCACCGGTGACGGTCGGGCCCGGTCGTCAGGGCCTGCAACGTCCGATGCCAGGACATCAGCACGGCCGTGTTGTGCCGGGCTGCCGGCCGGACATCCCGGTTGCTCGGGAAGCTGTCCAGGAGCCGACGCCCGCAGGCCGCGCACTCGCACACAGGTGCGTGCGTCGCGGCGAAGCGGCGAGCGAGGGTCTTGCCAAGGAACAGGGCCATCAACTCGGGGAACAGCACGGCGGGGGAGGTGGTGAACCCCGATCTCTTCGCGGGTTCACCGGGCGGGACGATGTGTCGGAGGCGACTCGAAAGCCCGTAGCCGGCGAACACCGCCCCCCGTGCCAGTGCGCCGAATGCCGCGAGATCGGTCCGTAGCAGGGTGGTTCCCGGTATCCGGGCCAGTATCCGCGCCAACCCGGTGAGAGCCTCCGGGAAACCCGCCAGAGGGTCCAACTGGCCGCCGAGCATGACGGCCTTCAGGTCCGGTGCCGCGACCAGTTCTTCGATGAGGCGGCCGACCAGGTCGCTGCGCAGCCAGCCGACGTCGATCGGGAGGGCGAGCACGATCCGCGGGTCCTCGCGCGCCGCCACCTCGCGCGCGGCAGCCCGTGCGGCTGCCGCGTCCCCGGCCCGGAGGTACCCGGTCGGTGTGAGCGCCGCCGTTGCGCCGACGGCGAGCTGCTCCTGGACTGCCTGGCCGAGCGGATCAGCGGCGGGTAGCTCGTCGGTTCGCGACAGGTAGGGCTCCTCCACCGTCGCGACGCCGGCCTCGTAGAAGGCCGGGTCGGCGATGAGCACACCTGCGTAGTCGTCGTCCCGCAGTTCGGATGACTTCCTGAGCGCCCTCGGCCCGCTGATCACGAGACCGCTGCGGATGGGGTCGAGTTAGTCCTGTGCGAATCCCACGCGGGATGCGTCGACCTGGATCAGCAGCCGGTCAGTGAGCAACTCCGGTCGGGTGAAACAGGTTCGGTCGGTGACCCGCGCCCTCGGACGTCGGGAGGCCCTGTGGGGATGGGAGAGTGGGACGAAGGAGTCAGACATGGCCTCGCCTTCGAATCGGCGGCAACACTCGACGACGTACTCGTGACTTCAGTCTACGGACTGCACCGACACTCGGGGGCAGAGGTGTTCGGTTGGCGCTTCGGCCTCGTTCACTTCAACTCCCGGACATAGGAACGAACTCCGAAGACCTTCTGCGCCTGGTACCGCTACTACCTGATTGCGACTCACCGCGCGCGGCGAGAAGAGAAGCTGCGGTGCGCGGGCGGCGACCACGGATAGCTGACCGTGGTCGCCGCCGACATCATGGACTCGAATTCGGTGGCGGGGCCTGCCGGTCGGCGCCGTGGGCGGCGTCACACATTCGCCACGTGGCTGGCACCTCTATCGGCCAACCAGTGCGTCGACTCGGAGGGATCCTGCATGCTCAACCGGTGAGACCTGGTACACCTGTTCCGGCCAGGATGCGCCATGCGGGGATGCGGATGCTCCGAGCGACTGGCGCTGATTTGGCTCCGACTCCGCCCGAAGGCAGTCCCACGAGAAGATCGCAGTGAGCCTGTGTGAGCCGCAGGTGGCGCCCTGGCTCCTCGTCGTCCCGCGGGCCTTCGTCAATGACCAGCACGACGTTCTCGTCATTCCCCGAGACCGGGTCGCGTGTCGTGACCACGAAGTCGACGGTCGTCCCCCCGACGAGAGCCGATCGCTCCATAGCATGGATGCCGTGGTCGTCGAGGTGAGTCTGGAGCCGGTCGGCGAGGTCCGTGCGCCCCGCGGACATCGCGGCCGAGGAAATGGGCACGTGATCGAGCGGAGCCGACCCGGCGGTTCGGTCAAGGTCGACCGGAACCGACCGGTTCGCCAGCTCGGCCGGCAGCCCGGCGTGCTGCTGCCAGAAGGCACGGTGGCCGACCGTGATCAGCTGGGACTTGGCACGGGTGACGGCAACGTTCCAGAGGTTCATCTGGCTCGCGACCCAGTGGATCGTGTTCTGGGGTGCGTTGTCGGTAGCGACAAGTGTGAGCACCATGACGTCGCGCTGGCCGCCCTGGAACGCGTGCACCGTTCCGACCAGGACACGGTCGTCGCGCAGTCTCCGCTCCAGGAGTTCCTTCTGTGCCCGGAAGGGTGTCACGACGCCGACTTTTGCATCGGCAGGCAGGCGGCTCAACAGCTCGGACACCACCCGTTCGACGGCTGACGCCTCCATGGTGTTGCACCAGGAGCCCCCGCGCCCGCCCCGGGCGGACTCCCCAGTGGGCACGTCGACCCACGACAGGACGGCTCCGGGACCGGGACCCCCCGTCAGGTCCACAGCCGGCACCTGATCTCGGACATCGGTGAGTACCTTCAGTCGCCCTGCATAGCAGTAGCCGTTCACGACATCCGCGATCTGGGGGTGGCAACGGTAGTGCTCATCGAGTAGCAGCGCCGACGACGTACTCGAGCGGGCGGCGTCGTAGGAGGAATGCGTCCGGTAGGCGAGCCGGTGTTCCTCCAGCCAGGCGGCGCTCAAACCAGCGCGCTCCCTGGCAGCCCTCTCGTGCTGGGGCGAGATCGAGGCGATGTGCCCGAGCTGCATGGGATCGCCGATGATCAGCGCGCGCTTCGCACGGAACAGCAGGGGGAGGATTGACGGAATGGAACACTGGCTGGCCTCGTCGATGATGACGAGGTCGAAGAGCTTCGGCGACTGCTCCAGTTGGCGCACCGAGTGCGTGCTGATGGCCCAACCCTTGATACGCCTCAGCAGTTGCTTCTGGCTCTTCTGGAAGAACTTCCGTTGGCGAAGTGCCTGGAGCCGCTCGTTCATCACCTCCCTCGCCGTACGGAGAACTTCCGAGGACTTGGACTGTGAAGCCTCGACGGACAGCGAGGAGAGCCGGCCGGCGATGGTCGCCAGCCCCGCTGCCGTGGTCTGGTCGTCCGCAGCGTCCAGTTCGGACAGTAGACCCCTCAACTCGGCTTCGGTCACGGCGAAGTCAGCCAGCCGGGTCAGGGTTTCAAGGTCTCCGGTTACGGAGCTCGGCCACGGTGAGCCCACGCTTGCAGTAGCAGCCTTGACGAAGGTGCCCGTTGCGCGTGATCGGCGCCAGCCAGGAGCCACCCACCGTGCCCGAAGGGCTCTGCGCGCCCGGTCCTCCCATCGCTGGAGAGCCTCGTTCTCGTTCGCCCATGCGGCTGAGAGGACATTGCCAGGAACATCGAGCGACTTCGCTTGGGACTCGCGCAGGCGATGGAGCTCCGTTAGCTGGAGCTCCTTCAGCACGTGCCGACCCATTGCCCGACGCTGGTCGCTGAGTCGGGCAGCGGTTATGCGGAGTTCACCCGCGACAGTGGCCGAACTCCGTCCGGGCGGTCGGGGGGTTTCGCGGAGGAGTCGCTCCAGCTTCGCAGCCTCCTCCTGCAGCGCCTTGGAGTTCCCGGTGCGGATCAACAGGCCGGGCGCGATGTCCTCGCAACGAGTCGCGACAACGTCGACGGCCTCGTTGTTGGTGGAGGCCACGAGGACCGACTGTCCCGCCTGGACACACGTCTCGACGAGTGCGGTCACCACCTCGCTCTTCCCGGTGCCTGGCGGACCAGTGGCAACGGTGACGGCGTTCCCCATGGCCGAGCGGATCACCGCCTCCTGGCTCTCGTTGCACGGGCCGGAGGCCACCACGGTGACGGGTCCGCCAGTCGTGGAGTCGAGGCGCTGACCCGACAGCAGGGATTCCAGAGCCGTACCGGGGATCAAATGCGAGTGGGCGGCCATGTGGTTCAGATTGTCCACAAGTCCCTGGGTCATCTGGTTGGAGCCCGATGTCACCAGCAACATGGCGGTGTTGTGGGCACCGGGTCGGAGTGCGGTGACAACGCCTTCCCGACTCAGTGCCGAGACGTCCAGGGGCTCGAGCTCCGGCAGCCTGAGTTCCGTCAGCAGCTCGCGGACGGCTCGGAGCATCTGGGCCCCATTGCCTTCCTGCCAGGTGGGCTGCCAGCGAGCAACGAGTTCCGCGGCTTCCTCCACGGTCATGAGCTGTGTCAGGAGCCCGCTGTGCAGGGACGGCACACCGCTTGGCCGGAGCGTCGATCGACCCTCCTCGTCCGGGGCGAGCTCCATTTGCTGGAGCAGGAGGGGTGCCACACGCACGGATAGCCGGCCGCGGTTGGCGCCATCCGCGGTCGGCAGGGAGATCGCCGGGTACCCGTACCAGAACTCGTTCTCCCGGCCATTGTTGCGCTCCGGGATCCGGGGTGCACGGAAAGACCGCTCCAGGCCGCTCTGGATCATTTCCGGACCGGAGCCGAGCAGGAAATAGCTGTCCCCTTCGCCGCCTTCACGCTGGGGGAGCATCTCCGAGGCCGTCTCGGCGGCGATGCAGCCGACGTAGTAACCGAGGAGCCGCTGCCAATCGATACCGGCGCTCTCCTCGGCTGTTGCTCGGAGCCGCGCCTTGAACAGGGAGGACGAGGGAACTTCTCCCTGCGGACTTTGCCCGGGCGCAGGCGGCAGGAAGACAGGCTGGGCCACCGAGCGGGCAAACGGGAGGTTCCGGGTGGCACGGATCGTGGACTTGGTGGGGCGTTGCTCCTCGGGCACGCCGTTGCGCGCCATCTGTTGGGTGAGGTAGGTGAAGAGGTCGTCCGGGCTGATCCACCCGCTGTCCTTGATGCGCCCGTTGCGCAGCCCTTCCACGATCTCACCTGTGAAGCGGGACGTCCCGAGCGTCGAACCGGGAGGTGCCATGGCCGAGGCGGCCTGGAGTGCGTCCGAGGCGGTGATGAAATACACCCCGGTGGGGTGCAGGAGGGTGCTGCGGGCAACGCCCGAGGACGGCTGCTCCGCTCCTCCTGGGGAGTGGTCCGGCTCGGCGCCCTTGGCGGTCCACCCCTGAACCACCGAGCCGCTGGAGCAGCAGTCCAGAAGGACGATCTTCGAGGCGGCCCGGCACTCCTGCAGGGCCTGCTCCAGGAATTCGGCGGAGACTGCTGTTCCCGGGAGGTTCGAGCGGTCGGAGTCCCGTGTGAGGAAGTAGAGCTGGTTGTCCTCCTCGCAGAACTCTCCGTGGCCGCTGAAGTACACCAGCGCTGTCTCGCTCTGCTGGCGCTCTGCCAGGAAGTTCTCGAGTGCGCGCAGCATTTCTGCCCGGGTGGGCTCGGCCACCACGGCGCACTCGTTGTACATCCCGATCTCCGTACTCTCCAGCACGGCGCGCATGTAGTGCAGGTCGGCTTGGACGGACGGGAGGTCGTGGTAGGAGTCGCTCTCGTAGGTCGAGACCCCGAGCAGCAGTGCGTAGCGGTCGTTGTCCACGCGCGAGCTCAGCCTTCGGACTCGGCGGAGCTGTCCTGATCCTCTTGACCTGCGGAGCCTTCGGAGAGGAAGCGTTCCAGGAGGGCCGTGTCCTCGCGCGCCTGCCTGCCCGAGACCGTGAGCGTCGCACCGTCCGACCTCCGCGTGACGCTGATCGTGCGGTTGGGGACGCGGGCGAGCCAGGTCTGCACGACCGAGACGACGAGCGAGCCCCCGGAGATCAGTACACCGACCAGCTCCGCCACATCGGATCCCTTGTCGGTGGCGGCTGCCAGCTGGGCGCCGGGAAGGAGGAGAGTCGCTTTGATCTCGCCAGCGGAGAGCGCTGCGGTCAGCTCACGGGCCTCTCGCCGTGCGCGCAACGGGTCGCTGTCCAGGAACTCGATCCGGTGTTGTGCTTCCTGAAGCTCTGCCACGATTCCCCCTTGCAACAGCCCGCGTGTCGATCCGCACGCGGAGTGACGAGCGTAGTCAGGACTATGCCTCCAGATCTGTCGTTTGGCGGAAACAGGACGGTGTTTGACGAGAACGGCTCGGGCGCACGGATGCGAGGAAGCGTTCAGTGAATGCGCGGGTCGCGCCCTCAACTCCGTGCCGAGGGCCGCACCTGGCGGGCGGCTGAACTGAGCGGGCGGTGGGCAGAGCACCGCCCGCTCGGTATTCAGTCGTGAATCTCGTGGATGTGGACGACGAGCCGTCGTCCGTTCTCCTTGCAATCGACAGTGCTTCCGGCGGGGCGGCCGGCGAGCGCTTTGCCCAGGGCGGTGAAGGGACTGAGTTGGACGGCCCCTTCGTTGAAGGGGCTTCCCGAGGTGATCTCGTACTCCTGTTCCTCGTCCTCGCCGTCGAAGCGCAGGGTCACTACGCGGCCGGGACTGACGACGTCGGCCGGAGCGGTACGGGCACCGGTTCCGTCGGGGTCGAAGGATGCGACGACCTCGACCCGGTACCGTGCCCGGGTCACCGCGACGTTGAGACGGCGCCAGCCTCCCGCCCGGTTCATCGGACCGAAGTTGCGGAGGAACTTGCCGTACTGGTCGGGGCCGTAACCCACCGACATGATCATGGAGGCGTTCGGGTCTGTACGGTCATCGGCTCTGTCTCGTAATCGGTGGTAGCGCTGTGTGGTGATCACTGGAGGAGGATGCGGTGGCGGAGCAGGGGGAACCC